>JBHLPZ010000026.1:0-22554 GCA_048885325.1 Candidatus Odinarchaeota archaeon | reverse complement strand
AGATGCAATTGATTTTGAACAAGAGGATCAGACTATAAAATTAGATAATATAGGTTCTATTATAGTAGCTACAGGTTATAACCTGATTGAAGATACACATATAGAACTTTTAAGGAATTATGGATATGGAAAATTCAGGAATGTAGTTACAGCCTTAGAATTTGAACGATTAGAATGTGCTTCAGGGCCTCAAGAGGGTCATATTAAAAGATTTTCTGATGGAGGGACTCCAAAGAAAATTGCTTTCCTCCAGTGTATTGGGTCAAGAACGGATAAAATAGAGAAATATTGTTCATCTATTTGCTGTATGTACACCACAAAAGAAGCTATGATTGCACATGAACATGATAATGAATTAGAATCATATGTCTTCTATATAGATATGAGAGCTGGAGGGAAAGGTTTTCAATCATTCCTCAGAAGAGGAGAAGCAGAATCCAATATTCATTATATTAAAAGCAAGATTGCTGAAGTTAAAATCGATGAAAAGGAAAATCCAATAATAGTGTATGAAGATTTGGATATGGGTGAGATTAAAGAGGAAAAATTTGATATGATTGTTTTAGCCACATGTATTATTCCACCACAAGGGATTGAGAAGTTAGCAGATATTTTAGGTTTAGAATTGAATAAATATAACTTTATAGAGACAACTCCTTTTATCCCTGTAGAAACAAGTAGGGAGGGAATTTTTACTTGCGGATGTGCACACGAACCAATGGATATTCCGCGCTCTGTTGCTGAAGCAAGTGGTGCAGCTGCAAGAGCTGCGGAGATAATTAAAGGAGGTTAAAACTATTATGACAGTAGAAGAAAAGAAAGATGAAGAAGTTAGAGTAGGTGTATTTATTTGCCACTGTGGTTCAAATATTGGAGGATTTATTGATTGTAAAAAGTTAGCAGAATATGCAGGTACTTTACCTAATGTTGCCCATAGTGAGGATAATTTATATACTTGTTCCGAAACTGGTTTAACAAGTATTAAAAATGCAGTGGAAGAACATAATTTAAATAGAGTTGTAGTAGCATCTTGTACACCGAGAACTCATGAACCATTATTCCGTGATTGTGTTTCTGAAGCTGGTTTAAACAAATACCTATTCAATTTTGTCAATATCAGAGATCAATGCACATGGGTTCATATGAAGGATACTAAAAGAGCTTATGAGAAAGCAGTGGATCTCGTAAGAATGGGAGTAGCTAAGGCAGTAAAACTTGAACCCCTTGATATGATAAAAGTTGATATCAATCCTTCTGCATTGGTAATAGGAGGAGGAGTAGCAGGAATGAGTGCTGCTCTTAGTTTAAGTCGTCAAGGATTTAAAACATTTTTAGTTGAGAAGGAAGATAAGTTAGGTGGGAGATTAAATTCACTCTATAAATTATTCCCTTATGATATTGATGCTTCTGAATTTGTAGGAAATCTTATTTCTAATGTTCAAAATGCTAAAAATCTAGAAATCCTTACTCAATCAGAAGTTAGAAATATCGATGGTTTTGTAGGTAATTTTGAAGTAGAAATAGATATGAATGGAAGTATTAGAGAAGTAAAAGTTGGAGCGATTATTGTAGCAGTTGGATCATCTATTTTAGATCCTAAAGGTTTATTTAATTATGATGGACAAAAGCGGATAACCCAGTTTGAGTTGGAGACAAAATTAAAAAATAACGAAATATCAGCTAACGATATTGTGATGATTCAATGTGCAGGCTCTCGAAATGATGAGCGACCATATTGTTCAAGTGTTTGTTGTATGTCAGCATTAAAAAATGCCTTAATAATAAAAGAACAAAATCCAGAAGCACATATCACAATATTATTCAGGGATTTATACACTCCTGGTACAAATTATGAAGAATATTATAGAAGAGCTAGAGAAAATGGGGTTATTTTTGTTAAATACGATGAAAATAAGCTACCAAATGTAGAAGAAAATCAAGTTAAAGTGTATAATGAATATATTGCAACTGAAATGGTGATCCCTTATGATCTTTTGGTATTAAGTACACCTTTAGTTGCAAATTCAGATAATAAAGATCTTGCCCAGTTGTTAAAAGTTCCAACCGAGGCAAATAATTTCTTTTTAGAAGCGCATGTTAAACTCCGACCTAGTGATTTTGCAACGGATGGAATATATATAGGAGGGACTGCAAAATGGCCTGTAGACATTGCAGAAGCTATAACCCAAGGTTATTCTGCTGCATCAAGGGCTAGTACAATATTATCTCATAAGGAGATCGAAGTAGAAGGGGCAACTTCAAGCTTACCTGAATTCAATAAATCATTATGTACTGGTTGTGAGGTTTGTGTTAAAGTTTGCCCATATCATGCAATTATTAAGAATGAAGATGATGAGATAGAAATTATTGAAGCTTTATGTAAGGGTTGTGGACTTTGTGGGGCAACTTGTACTAATCAAGCAATTGTGATTAGGCATTTTACAGATGATCAAATCATTTCAGAAATATTAGCTTGTGGGGGTGAATAATTATGAGTTTTGAACCAAAACTTTTAGGATTTTTATGTAATTGGTGTTCTTATGCGGGCGCAGATTTAGCGGGAGTAAGTAGAATACAATACCCTCCAAACATGAGAGTGATTAGGGTTATGTGTAGTGGTCGAGTTGATCCCAAATTTTTGATACAAGCTCTCGAATTAGGATTAGATGGTGTTTATGTTATGGGTTGTCATATTGGAGATTGTCATTATTTAGAAGGAAATTATGAAGCTGTAAAAAAATTTGAAATGACACAAAAGTTTTTAAAAATTATAGGACTTGAGGATAGAATCCGATTAGATTGGGTCTCAGCTTCAGAAGGACAAAGATATAGTGAGGTTGTTACAAAATTTGTAAATGATATTAAAGAAATTGGTCCTTCACCCCTGAGTGGAGAAAATCCTAACGAAGAACTTCTTGATAAAGTTAGAGCGATAAAAATGGCAGTTTCCAACGACAGAATGAGAGCCTTGGTCGGTAGACAAAGAAAATTAACTGAAGAAGGTAATGTATATGGAGAAAAGTATCCTGAGGAGAAATTTAATGAATTAATGGATCTCGCAATAAAAGAAGAATATGAACGTCATCGGATTTTATTAACTTTAGAAAAATATTCTAAATCTGTAAAAGATATAGCTAAAGAGTTAGATATTGACCCTAGTATAGTATTAAAACATATGTTAGTTTTAAAGTCGAGAAGTCAAGTTGACTTTGGTGAAATTATTGAAAATACACCCGTTTTTATAAGGATATAGGAGGGATAAAGGTATGGAAAAAGTAGGAGCTGTTATGGTTGTAGGTGCTGGTATTGGAGGTTCTCAAGCAGCACTAGATTTGGCAGATTCAGGTTATAAGGTTTATTTAATTGAGTCAACTACCAGTATTGGAGGAGTAATGGCACAGCTTGACAAGACCTTCCCAACTAACGATTGCGCTATGTGTATTGTCAGCCCTAAGCTTGTGGAGACTGGTCGACACCAGAATATAGATTTGAGCATTAATTGCGAAGTTCTGGATGTTTCGGGAGAAGCAGGGAACTTTACCGTGAAGGTTAAGAAAAAGTCATTGTTCATCAACCCAGATAAATGTACTGGATGTGGAGTTTGCGGACGAGAATGCCCGGTTGAGGCAATTGATAAATTCAATGAAGGTTTGGCAAAATATGCTGCAACCTCGGTTAAATATCCACAGGCAGTACCATTAGTATATGCTATTAATAAAGATTACTGTATCGGCTGTGGAATATGCCAAGGTGTTTGCAAAGCTAAAGCAGTCGAATATGACAGAAAAGATGAAGAATTAGATATAAATGTAGGAGCAATAATTTTAAGTCTAGGTTTTGACGAATATATCCCTAAAACTGCAAATTTATATGGATATGGGAAGTATAAAAATGTAGTAACAAGTATTGAGTTTGAACGTATTTTAAGTGCCAGTGGACCATATGCTGGCAGAGTCTTGCGCCCTTCAGATGGCGATGTTCCAGAGAAGGTAGCGTTTCTCCAATGTATTGGCTCTCGTGATTATACTGGAAATGGGCAACCTTATTGTTCTTCAGTATGCTGCATGTATACGGCTAAGGAAGCTGTAATTGCCCATGAGCATATGCACCAGATTAAACCCACGATCTTTAGCATGGATGTAAGAGCATATGGAAAGGATTTTGATAAATATGTTATTAGAGCCCAAGAAGAATATGGAGTTCAATATATAAGAAGTCGTATCTCATCTATTAAAGAAGTACCAGAAACAAAGGATTTAAGGATAAGATATGAAACTGAAGATGGAAAAGTAATGGAAGAAGACTTTCATATGGTCGTGCTTGCTGTTGGATTAAATCCTCCTAATGATGCAAAATATCTCGCTGAAAAGTTTGGTGTAGAACTAAACGAATTTGGATTTGCTAAAACTGATAAATTTAACCCTGTTCAAACATCAAAATCAGGTATTTATGCATGTGGTGCTTTTTCATCGCCTAAAGATATTCCTGACACAGTAACCCAAGCTAGTGCAGCTGCAGGTTGTGTTAATCAGCTTTTATATGAAAAACGTGGCACTTTAATAACAGAAAAAACACTGCCTCCTGAGATTTTTGTGAACGGTCAGCCGCCTAGAATTGGTGTCTTCATCTGTCACTGCGGGATCAACATAGGAGGGTTTGTAGATGTTCCAGAAGTGACAAAATATGCGAGTACTCTCCCAAATGTAGTTATGACAGACCGTAATCTGTACACTTGTTCAGCAGATACTCAGACGATAATAAAGGAAAAAATAAAAGAGTATCATCTTAATCGTGTTATAGTTGCATCATGTACACCTAGAACCCATGAACCATTGTTTCAAGAAACTATTAGAGAAGCTGGTTTAAACAGGTATTTATTTCAAATGGCAAATATTAGAGATCAATGTTCGTGGGTCCATATGAACGAACCGGAGAAAGCTACACAAAAAGCAAAAGATTTAGTAAGAATGGCGGTAAATAAAGCCAGAGAAATAGAACCTATTGAAAGAATTAGGTTACCAGTTACTCCCAAGGCTCTTGTTGTTGGAGGAGGAATAAGTGGTATGATGGCCGCTCTTAATTTTGCTAGTCAAGAATATGAAACCTTTCTAATTGAAAAACAAGAAGAACTTGGAGGATTTGCCCGAAATATATATCATACTCTTGAGGGAGGGGATGTTCAGGAATTTTTAGCTGATTTGATTGACAAAGTAAAATCGAATAAATCCATTCATACATATACAGATGCCGAAATTGAAAATATAGATGGTTATATTGGCAATTTCAAAACTTCAATTATTCATGGTAAGAATAAAGAAAGAGTAGAATTTGATCATGGAGTAGTGATTGTCGCAACAGGAGCAAAAGAATATCAACCTAAAGAATATTTATTTGGAAAAAATGAAAATGTAATTCTCCAGTCTGAATTTGAAAAAATGATAAACTTTAACGATGAAATAAAGAATAAAAAGTCAATTGTAATGATTCAATGTGTAGGCTCGAGAAATGACGAACATCCTTATTGTAGTAAAATGTGCTGTGCTGAAGCAATTAAGAACGCCCTGTTAGCTAAAGAAAAAAATCCAGATCTAGAAATTACAGTTTTATTCCGAGATATTCGGACTTATGGGTTTAAAGAGAAATATTACCGAAAAGCACGCGAGGCAGGAGTAATATTCCTCAGATACGATGAGGATAATCCCCCTGAAATCGTTCCAGAGGATTCAATATTAAAGGTTGAGGTTACAACTCCTAGAAAAGAAAAAATCAATATCAACTCTGATCTATTGGTTTTAAGCGCTGGAATATATTCAGATAGAGAGGAAAATGAGGAGTTAGCCAAGATGTTAAAAATTCCTCTCAATGACGATAACTTCTTTTTAGAAGCGCACGTTAAGCTACGTCCGGTAGATTTTGCCACTGAGGGTGTATTTGTAGCAGGTTTAGCACATTGTCCAAAGACAATTGAAGATTCTATTGCCCAAGCAAATGCAGCAGTTTCAAGAGCCTGTACTATTCTATCAAAAGATGAAATAGAGGCTGAAGGTAAGACTGCTATGATTATTCCAGAACGCTGTATTGGATGTGGTATGTGCGTAGAAAATTGTGCATATAATGCAATCGAGTTAATTGATGACCGAAGATTTGGTAGGATTGCTCAAATTAACCAAGCATTATGTAAGGGTTGCGGTGCTTGTTCAGGCAATTGTAGATGTGCTGCGATAGATGTGTTAGGTTTCACGGGTGAACAAGTATTTGCTATGATAACAGGGAGGTGTTAACAATATGGCAACACAAACAAAGCAAGAAGAAAGCTTAAATGATGAATGGGAACCTAAAATCTTAGCATTCTTATGTAATTGGTGTTCCTATGCCGGAGCAGATTTAGCTGGAGTTAGTAGGATTCAGTATCCTCCCACTATTAGAGTTGTAAGAGTTCCCTGTTCTGGTAGAGTAAACCCTTATTTTATTATTAAGAGCTTAATGGATGGTTGGGATGGGGTTCTTGTTTCGGGATGTCATCCTGGAGATTGCCATTATCTTACGGGAAATTTAGTAGCAAGAAGACGATTTGCAATTTTAAAAGAATTATTGGAATTCTTCGGTATAGAACCAGGAAGAGTTAATTTTATGTGGGCTTCTGCTGCGGAGGGTGAACGTTTCGCCAACTTAATTAAAAAAGCAACTAAAATTGTTAAAAAACTAGGACCGAATAAAAAATTTGAAAAGAAATGGTGATGATAATGGGAATTGAGACAGAGAATAGAGAAATTGAAAATTCGATGAGAGAAACTGCACGATCTCTACTCAAAGAGAAAAAAGTAGATGTAATTATTGGATATACAAAAGGAACTGTTCCCTTAAGTTCTGCACCAATAATGATAACAAAAGAAGAAGATGTTGAAAAATTAATTTGGAATAATTTATGTTATGTTAATTTGGCTAAATATTTGGTGCCTCGAATTCCTCAACTCATTGATCCTGAAAAAGGAGATTTGAAAGTAGGAATAATATCTAAAGGATGTGTTGGCAGAGCATTAATTCACTTATCAGTTGAAAACCAAATTAATCTTGAAAATATCAAGATGATTGGAATTCCTTGTAATGGTATAATTAATAGAAAAAGAATTGAAAAGGAGATTGGAGAGAAAGAAATTTTAGAGGTATTTACTTCTGGTAACGATATAGTGGTGAAGGGAAAGGATTTTGAACAAAAGTTTTCTTTTGAAGAGTATATCAATGAATTATGTAAAGTATGTAAAGTTAAATCTCCACCTATGCTTGCAGAATTAGCAGAAACTTGTATTGGCGAATGTCAAGAAATAAGTTCCCTAGACGATAATTTTGAGGATTTAATGGAATTTGAATCAAAAACAACTGAAGAGAAATGGAATTATATTAAGGATACACTAGAAACATGCACTAGATGTTATGCCTGTAGAGAGGCATGTCCTATGTGTTATTGTAATTTATGTTTTGTAGATCAAAATAAACCGATTTGGTTTGAAAAAACAACCGAGATATCTGATATAATAGCATTTCATCTCGTTCGTGCGATGCATTTAGCAGGTCGTTGTGTGGCATGTGGAGCTTGTAGTAGTGTCTGTCCAATGGGAATTGATTTAAATTTAATTACAAGGAAATTAGAAAAAATCGTTAAAGAAAGATTTAACTTTACGTCTGGTGTTGATTCCCAGAAAATGCCTCCTATGATGGATTTCAGTATGGATGATGCAGAAGAATTTATGTTAGAAGAAGATTAAAAAGGTGGTTAAAAATAGACCAAAAAATATTAATGAAAAACGAAATAGGAAAGTTATATATAGAATTAGGTGAAGAATTTAATTTTTATGCACCAATTAAGGAAAAGGGTAATTTAGTATTTAAAAAGGTATTAAACCCAGATGATATTGTATTAGATTACTTTAACTCTAAGGTACCTCCAAAAGAAGTATTATTTCCAAAAATGGAGGTTCTTTTTGAATATAAAACTGACGGTAAGGATGTTACTGAGATTCTTGAAAGAACTGATTTAGATGAGAAAAATATAATATTTGGAATAAGACCATGTGATGCGCATAGTTTTGTCCTTTTAGAAGATTTTTTTACTTTTGGGGATTATCAAGATGAGATTTTTTTGAAGAAAAGAGCAAATTCTATAGTTATTGGAATTGGTTGTAATACTCCAAAAAGTACATGTTTTTGTACTTCAGTAGAGGGGCATCCGTTTATGAAAGATGATATGGATATTTTCTTAGTAGACTTAGGTGAGAAATATTTAGTTGAAGGAGTAAGTGAGAGAGGAAAGGAATTAATGAAGAGAATGAAGTGGCTTACAGATGCCAAGAAGCAAGATATAAAAAAGGCAGAAGAATTATCTAAACAGGCAGAAGAATCATTCGAGACTAAATTAGATTTAAAAGATATAGATAAAATACTTGATCCTAATTTTGAGCATCCTATTTGGGAAGAGATTAGTGAAATTTGTATCGGATGTGGAACATGTTCATTCTTATGTCCTACCTGTACTTGTTTTGATGTAATTGATGAAAATGATCAGTATAATAACAAAGGACGAAGAATTAGGATATGGGATACGTGCCAGTTTTGCTTATATACACTTCATACAAGTGGTCATAATCCACGAGATAGCTGTATCGAGCGTTGCAGAAATAGAATATTACATAAATTTTGCTATTATCCTGAAAATTATAATACGCTAGGATGTGTCGGATGTGGTCGATGTATTCAACTCTGCCCTGTTAATAACGATCTTAGGGCAATTATTGAAAAGGTTAATAATATTAAAAAAGAAAAGGAGGAGAAAGTAAGTGCCTAATCCTTATATTCCTATGTTAACTAGTGTTAAGAGTATAGTATCAGAAAATAAAGTTAATGATATTAAAACATTAGAATTAGAATTTAAAAAAGAAGAAGACTACAAAAATTTTAATTATATTCCAGGGCAATTTGCTGAAATCAGCTTAATTGGTAAGGGAGAATGCCCAATTGGTATTGCTTCCTCACCTACAGAGGAGGGTTCTATCAAATTCACTATTAAAAAAATGGGTACAGTTACTACAGGTTTTCATAATTGTGAAGTTGGTGATATCATTGGCGTTAGAGGTCCCTGTGGTAATGGATGGCCCATTGAAGACATGAAAGGGAAAAACATTGTGGTAATTGGTGGTGGGTTTGCTTTTTCAACTCTACGTTCATTGGTGGTATATTTATTAGATGAAAAATACAGAAAAGATTATAAAGATATTATTGTAATTTATGGCAATCGCGATTCTGGAGAATTGCTTTATCAAGATGTTCTAGAGGAATGGAAAAAAAGGGACGATATTAATGTTATACTAACTATTGATCGCGAAGAAGAAGGATGGACTGAAAAAGTAGGATTTGTTGCTCCTGTGGTCAAAGAAGTTGGTCCATCTCCTGATAATGCCATTGCTGTTGTATGTGGTCCTCCAATCATGATTAAAACCACCATTGCCGTCCTTGAAGAATTAAAATTTAAAGATGCGCAAATTTTAAATTCATTAGAAATGAGAATGAAGTGTGGGATTGGAAAGTGTGGTAGATGCAATATAGGTAATAAGTATGTATGTGTTGATGGCCCAGTTTTTTCTTTAGCAGAACTTAAAAAATTGCCAAGTGAATATTAAATTTAGTTATGAATATAAAAAAAGAGGGAAAAAAAATTGGTTGAAGAAGTTCTTCCTAAATCATTTGAAGATTTGATAAAGGATGTTCATGAACAAGGCATTTGTGGAGAATGTGGAGGGTGTGTTAGCTTTTGTTCAGCTCATGAAATAAAAGCAATTGAAATGTCTGAATCAGGTCCTCCAAGATACTATAATAAGGATAATTGTCTAAAATGTGGTATTTGCTATTTAGTTTGCCCGCAGACTCACGTTTTAGATAATGAATTAAATAAAAAATATGACTATAAAATATCCATCGGGAATTGGAAAAAAATTACTTCAAGTCAAGCAACTTCAGAAGAAATTCGGAAAAATGCGACAGATGGAGGTACAGTAACGGCAATATTATTATATTTGCTAGATAAAAATTTAATAAATGGAGCAATTGTCTCAAAAAGAGAAGGACCGTTTAATAGAATACCTTTCTTTGCTACAACAAAAGAAGAATTAATAGAAGCTGCGGGTTCTCACTACGATATCTCTCATGGAGTTACTAGTTTAGAGAAATATAACTCATTTGTTCCCACAATCACTGAATTAAAAACTGTTGTAAGTTCGGATGCAATGAATATTGCTGTTGTTGGTACACCATGTCAAATAATGTCTATTAGAAAGATGCAAGAATTAAGTATTTTACCAGCTCATATTGTGAAATATACATTAGGTTTATTCTGTAATTTGAATTTCTCGTTTAATGCCGAAGCTCGAAATAAATTAGAAGTTAAATTTGATTTTTCATTTGATGATGTAGAGAAACTAAATATTAAAGAAAACTTAATTATAGACCTTAAAAATAATCAAATAAAATACATAGATTTTAAGGATATGCATGAGTTTGCAAGACCAGCATGCTTTGCTTGTCGAGATTTTTCCAATGTTTATGCTGATATTTCGTTTGGGGGATTGGGTTCTAAAGAGGGTTACACAACAGCAGTTATTAGAACTAAAATAGGTAAAAAATTGTATGATAATGCTTTAAGGGATGGTTATATTCGGGAGCCGTCTGAACTTAACACATCAGTGAAGAAATCTGAAATGCTAGCAAAAGTAATAAGTTTTGGTAAAAGGAAGTATGATAGATATAAAAAAGCATTAAAGAAGAGGCAATAATTTTTAAATTTTCTTTTTTTTATAGTTCGAAAACATTTCCAGTATTATAAATCATTCCTTCTAAATCAAGATTTATTTGGCCTCCAGAAGCAATTTCAACCGCATTATTAATCCCTTCTAAGACACGATTCATCATAAATTCATAAGCTCTGAAACAATCTTCAAGTTGATTCATATTCTCCTCTGTAATACAATTAGATATAGCAGGAATTAATTCAGGGATAAAATCTTGATTTATCATTATCTCCTCAGCATCAATCATCGTTTCTTTTGCAATCGTGAAAGGTGTGAACACGTCCATTTTGGCAAACATAACTTTACACACAAATAACGAAGCTTTAATTTCCTTCATGATGAATTTGATTCTATTTTTATCGTCTAAAAATTTTTTGAAAGTTACTGCATTAATAATATCTTCATTTGTTATAGTTTTTGATGTATCCATTAATTGACTTACTCTATCGGATACGCGTTTAGTTGAGAGCATTAATTTAAGATTCATCATATTCTTCTTATAATAATCGTTATAAAAAGCATATAGAAAATTGTGTGCGCCCAATTCTTTTTGATCTTCTGATAAATCCAATTTATAATTATTTTCTTTAAATTTATCCATGAAATGCTTTATGAGCAAAAATTTTAACTTTAATCTGTGCAAAGCTAAATACAAACAAACCCGTGTTTGTGTATAAGCTACTACATTGCCCATTCGAAATCTATCATGATGGTCTCTTTCATACATGACAATTGGTTTTAATTTACTGACAACAACATTAACAAAATATTCGATTATCCTTTCTAACGGTTCACATTCGATGATTCTGAAAATTTCTATAAGTCTATGACTCGAAGGTTGGCTTTTTGGTATCTCTTTTATCTCATCATAATTATAATATTCAAGGAATAAAGCGGTTAATGCTTCCATCTCTAATACTGTCCGACAGGGAATAAACACTTTATTTAAATCATATAAAATAGTTCCACTCTCAGGCATAAATAGTAATCTCTTTATACTTAATTTTCGTAATCTAGGAAATTAAAAGCACATTGATTTAGGTACTTTCAATAAAAATTATTATCCCATCATCTAAATTAAAATTTTCTATAAAGATTAATTCTGTATTTTTTAACAATAAAAAAAAGGAAAATAAAAAATTTTCTAAAAAAATGTGGGTGATTAACCCATTAGAAGCATCGGTGAATTACTTGTGGGCCCATCTCCTTATACTCACGTCTAGTGACCCACATTCGGTGGAATGTTTTCAATGAGCTTAAGATTGAGCCACCTATCCAAACGGAATACATACGTTCTGGTGGAGCAATTATTTTTACATCAACACTCTCAGGAATTTGTTCTTTAATTTCCTTAGTTAAACGTTCTTTTATTCCTGGGAACATGGTAGAACCACCAGAAAGCACAATATTACTATAGAGGTCCCGTCTAAGATCAACGTCGCATTCAGAAATGGAACCTACAATTACATCATCCATCGGTTCTAATTCCTTTCCAATAACGGAGGGGTTAAAGAAAGCCTCTGGGGCTAAAAATCGCTCTACGCCAACATTAATCGTTTCTCCGTCTGGAAGCATATAGCTTTTTTCCATTCCAGCTACTTTCTTTGAAAGCATCATTTCCTTTTCAGGATCAATTGCTACATAGCAGAGCTTTTCTTTAATATCTCGGACAATTTCTTTCTCTGCCGAAGTAGTGAATGAATAGCCTTTTTGTCTGAGTAATCTTTGTAAATATGTTGTAATATCTCTACCAGCTAAGTCAACTCTTTGAATGGCATGGCTTAAAGCAAAACCTTCGAAAATTGGGACTACATGAGAGACTCCATCTCCAATATCTATTACGCATCCTGTAGTACGACCAGATGCGTAAAGTGAAAGTACTGCTTGCATTGCCACGTATAAAGCTGGGACATTAAAGGTTTCAAACATGATCTCGGCCATTTTCTCCCTATTTGGTCTTGGATTTAATGGAGCTTCTGTTAGGAGCACTGGATGTTCACTAGGATCAATTCTTAAGTCAGTATAGAAGGTGTAGTGCCAAATTTTCTCCATAGCAGTCCAGTCTTCGATTATACCATGCTCTACAGGGAACATTAATTTTAAAACTCCCTTAAGTTGCATAGCTTCTTCTCCAATATAATATTCTCTGGTATAATGCTCTACATCAGTCATTATTGACTCATATTTAGGATATCCAATCAAAGTTGGAAAAACTGAACGAGGTTGGTCTTCACCAGCAAAACCATTTTTGGAAATACCAGTACCGTTGTCAACGACTAAGGCTTTTGCGTTTAAAAAACTTTCTTCTTCTGCCATATTTTTCAGCCTTATTATTTTTATTTTTTAGGATTTTATTTTTGATGTTTAATTATATTCCAAATAGAATTTTTTGTTTTTATATTTTTATCTATATATTATATTTTTTTACGTATAATAATATCGATAAATTATAACAAATTAAAATTACAAATATAATAAATTTCGCCTTTATAAATTTTTTTAAACCATTAATTAAACGTGCGATATGTAAAACCATTTCTTTTAAATTATTTATAAAGAATGACAATTTGATTTATAAAGTCGATGCTTTCATATATAATTTCAATCTTGCTTTCCTTTTTTAGGTTCGTTGTTGTTATCACAAAAGCTTTTTTTTGAGATCCATAATTCTGATCTTTTTTGCTCACAATTAAATAGTAAAACAAGTTTCTATATATTTCTATTATAACATTATTTCGTGTATTAAAATGTAAATAATCTTCAAATTTATTGAAAAATTCTAAAAATATAAGCAGAGACATTTATTGTAATTATGAATCTAAATCCTCAATATATTAAAGAAAGCTTCAATGAAATAGGCTATAAAGAAGCTTTTTCTTTATTAAAAGATTGGATTAATAATTCCAATGATCCTGACCTGAGAATAGAAGCTTTAGAAGTTTTTGGTCATCTCGATGATGGGAAAAATTTTAGGTTTTTTGAACATATATTTTTATCTGATGAAGATCCTAGAATGCGTTTATTGTCTGGAAATCTACTAAAAGGAAGATATATTAACCATAAAAAGTTAATCTCACTCTTAGAATTCACATTATCTAGTGTAAAAAATATTGATCAAAAATTTCTAGCCATAAAGATATTAAATTCACTGAAATCTAAAAAAGCTCATAAAATCATAAAAGAATTTTTAAAAGAAAAAATTAAAAAATATTTTTCTAATATAGTCAAGGAATTTCCTGAGGAAATTTTTAATACTAATTATACTTCTTCGATTTGTGAATCTGTTTTAGAATTATGCTATAACTTAATTTTGTTTGATTATTATAAGAGATATCATGGTTATAATGTTACATTGAGAAAAGGAATTATAATCCTCTTAAATTGTGAGAATTCTAATCTTAATCATATCTCAGAGATTCCTGCATTTTATAAATTATTTAAATTAGAGCATCTTTTACTTCAAGGAAATAAAATAAATGAAATTGATAATCTCGATCATCTTCAAAATTTAAAAGTGCTTGATTTAACTAACAATCAAATTAATAAAATAAAAAATTTAGAAAATCTACGTAATCTAGAAGAATTGAAATTATCTAAAAATCAAATAAGAAAAATAGAAAATCTAAATTTACCAAATCTTAGAAAGCTATCTTTAGATCATAATTCAATTCATAAAATAGGTAATTTGGAGCGATTATTAAATCTAGAATATCTAAATCTTGGGTATAATGCAATTGAAAAAATTGAAAACCTTGGAGCGTTATATAACTTAAAGAGTTTAAATTTGTCTAATAATCAAATTGAAGAAATTTCTGGTTTGGATAATCTTATACATTTAACGTCTCTCCGTTTAAATGCTAATAGTATTAAAAATCTCAGTGGTTTAGATAATTTATTTGAACTAAAAATATTAGATCTTTCAAATAATCTAATTGAACACATAGAAAATATACAAAATTTATATAATTTAACTAAATTTGAGCTCTCTAATAATAAAATTAAAAAAATAGAAGGGTTGAATCATCTAATTAAACTTCAGGAATTATTTTTAGATAAAAATCGCATAACCAAATTAGAAGATATAGAAAATCTTGAAAGCCTAATCATTCTTTTTTTAGAAAATAATTATATTTCAGAATTTAGAATAGGTGATATTGAACATTTAAAAAACTTGAATTTTATTTTTTTAAATAACAATCCATTAAGTCCTGAAAGTAAAAAACAATATGCTAAAAAGACCAGGTTTCCGTAAATTGATGGAACTTATGAAGGATGATTTACTAAATAATCATCAATCCATAAATCCATCATGATTTCATCATAATAATTAGAATCCATAAAAAATTGCCTTTTTCTCATTCCAGTTACTTGGAACCCCATCCTTTTATAAAGATAGATTGCTCTTTCATTATTAGAGAAGCAACTGAGCACTATTTTTTCTTTATGGTTTATTCTTTTAGACTCTCGAATTGCTGTATCAATTAAACTAAAGCCAATACCCATATTCCTATATTTCTTTTTTACAATGACTCCTAAACTACCTACATGAGCTGCAGCATCCCATTCTAAATTAGAGATTTCACACATTCCAAGTACATCATAAGGGGATTTAAAATTTGACTGAATAGCTACTATACAAATTTCATTTTCCTTTTTAATAGTTTTAAACCATGAGTTCCTTTCAAATTCAGACCTTACAGGAAATAATACTGGAATATAAATTCCTTCTTCTACAACCTGATTAAAATTGTTCCAGATCCCATTGACATCTGATTCTTCAATATGTCTTATCGTAATTTTTTCTCCAGTTTTTAGGATAATGACCTTTTTCATTAATTGAATATAAGTTTTTATTATTAAATGCCTTATGGTATTATTATGGATGATAAAAAAGAAGAACAGCCATTGAAAGAAAAATTAGATGAAAAAGAAAAAATTCGAAATTATTTAGAAAAAATGGCTCACGCTAAAAAGCAACCTATTGCAAAAGATCTTGTACAATTAAAACATGTAGAAGTACAGAAGCAAGAAGTAAGCCAAGAAACTATGGACCTCGCTAAAACTTTAAGAGAGAAGTACATAGAGCATGACCAATTTGAAAGACTTAGCAATGAGGAACTTACAATTCTTGAGACTTTTGGAGGAAAGAGGTTGTTTTTATCTCGGATTGCTATAATTTCTAATCAAAGCAGAGTTCCATTAGGTATAGAACCATTTAAAAAAGCAGAGCTAGAAAAACTACTTAATAATTTAATAATGAAAGGGTATGTAGAAGCCGAAGAAGTAGGAGATAATACCGTATATTTTCTCACAGAAAGAGGTAAATATCGAACTCAATAATATGAGGTTTTTTTTAATCTTTTTTTAGTATCAATTTACTGATTGGGATATCCTGGAACTCGCTCGAAGGAAGTTCTCTTCTTATTGTGAGAGGTAATATCTGTGATTTCAATTCTATAAGAGCAATCTTAATAGGATCTATCAGACTTTTTGGCTTTTCAACCAATATTGGGGCTCCAAATGAAATTTGTAGAGCTCTTGCCCCCACGATTCTTGCTTTTTCATATCGTGTTAGGAAGATCGGTCCTATTTTAACGTATTTTCTAACTTCCTTATACTTTTTTCTTAATTCTCGAGATTCTAAAAAGGAAGACATGGTTTAAACCATAAAAAAAGTAATTAAATTTTGAAATGTAATATAAAATAAAACTTTTTTGGTTTAAACACTCAATCAAGTGATTAAATAATTCATATTGCTAGAAAAGAATGCGCAAGGGGGGAATTGCTCACTCTGAAATAAGTTATCAGAATATTGAACCCCCGACCATCGTGATCAACACTATTATAAAGTGATGATTTACACGGTGTGAGCGTGTCGTTATAACCACTAAACCACTCGCGCTTATTAGATTAAGACTACTAATCTATAAAATGACCTATTAACTTATTATTAAAAAGGTATCAATATAATTTAAGAGATTCTATTGACTCTGTAACTTTATAATATTTCGACTAAAAATATACCATAATACGAAAGCAACTTATCGATTTTGGTGATTCTTATATCTGCTAAACAAAATTATTTGTCTCATCCTTTAGTTAAGGAGAATGCGATCTTGAGAAGGAGTTACCAAGAAAATATTTTCATTAATTGTCTAAATAAAAATTGTTTAGTAGTTATTCCAACAGGATTGGGAAAAACAATATTAGGTTTGATGCTAGCTGTACAGAGACTGTCAGAATTACCAAATTCAAAAATAATTTTTTTAGCACCAACAAAACCATTGGTCAATCAACATTATAAATCTTTTTTGGATTTAACCACAATTTCAGAAGAAAAATTAATATCTTTGACAGGCACTATACCGCCTGAAAAACGTGAAATTATTTGGAGTGAAGCAAAAATAGCTTTTATGACTCCACAAGTCTTACAAAATGATATAATTTCCAACCTATACTCAGTTAAGAATGTTTCCTTAATAATTTTTGATGAATGCCACAGAGCAGTAGGTGATTATGCTTATTGTTTTATTGCACAGAAGTATATGGAGTCTGCTATAAATCCTCAAATACTAGGACTTACAGCAAGCCCTGGGTCCACAGAGGGAAAAATTAATGAAATTAAGGATAATTTATATATTGATCACATTGAGATTAGAACTGACGCTGATTCTGATGTAAGGCCTTATATTCATAATGTTGATAATGAATGGATAAAAATTAAACTTCCAAATGAATTTTTGGAAATTAGTGGGATCCTTACAGAAAAATTAAGAGTTATTTTTAAATGGTTAAAACAAATTGGACTTTTACATTCTTCAGATGTTAATAAAATCTCAAGAAAGGATTTATTGAAACTAAATAGTGTAATTAACAAACAAATATCTAGTGCTCGAGAAGAGAGTGATAAAATCCAATTATTTATCGCCAAAAAGCATGCTTCAAATGCTATTAGACTTTCCCATATGCAGGAATTAGTTGAAACCCAAGGCATAAGCGCATTAAGAGATTATCTAGGTAAAATTGAAGAGAAAATTAAAAAAAATACGGCTAATAAATCACTTAAAGAGTTATATAATGATTATAAATTTAAGCGAATGAATAATTTAGTGAATTCTATAATATCAAAGGGAATAATTCACCCTAAATTGGAAAGATTAAAAGAACTATTAAAAGAACAGTTGAAGGAAAATTCGACTTCTAGAATTTTGGTTTTCTGTCATTATAGAGATTCTGTTAATAATATAGTTCACTTTTTAGATAATGACCCACTTATAAAAGCTCATAGGTTTGTTGGTCAACAGAAAAGATCCTCTGAGAAAGGTTTAACTCAAAAGGAGCAGATAAGGATATTAGAAGAATTCAAAGAAGGTATTTTTAATACATTAATCGGAACAAGCGTAGCAGAGGAGGGCTTAGATATTGCTGAATGTGATATGGTAATATTTTATGATGTTGTACCAAGTGCAATTAGATCAATTCAACGAAGAGGGCGTACAGGAAGGAGAAAGGAAGGGAAAGTCTATATATTAATGGCTGAAAATACTAGAGATGAGGGTTATTATTGGGCAGAAAAATCAAAAGAGAAGAATATGAGGCAAAGTTTAAAGAAAATTAAAGAATCAGAATCAAATTCAAGAAAGAAACAACCAAGTCTTTTAAATTTTATAGAGAAGGAGGAGAAAAAAACAGATAATATAGAAGTTAGTGAAGAGAAGAATCAGGCTACAAAACAGCTAGATGAGCTTGATAATATTTATATAATTTGTGATAATAGAGAAACAGCATCTCCAATTGTTAGAAACCTTTCATTAATGGGGGCAAATTTGAAGTTAGAACAATTAATTGTTGCTGATTATATAATTTCAGAAAGAGTAGGAATTGAAAGGAAATCTGCTCAAGATTTTAATGATTCACTCAAGGATGGACGGTTGTTTAATGAATTGTTCGAATTACGGAATAATTTTGAAAAAGCAATATTAATTTTAGAAGGAGATCCCTTTCTGAACTCTTCCATTAATGAAAATGCATTATATGGAGCAATAACATCTATTATATTAAATTTAGGAATTTTAATTTATAAAACGAATGATCCTATGGATTCAGCTAAATTTATTTATCAATTAGCCAAAAAAGAACATTCTGTATCTAAAGGAGAGTCAAAATTAAGATTTGATAAAAAACCTATTGAGATTTCTCGTTTATTAGAATATATTATTGCAGGAATACCTGGTGTAAATGCGCTCCGTGCCAAAAATTTATTGAAAGAATTGAAAACACTTCAAGACATATTTAATGCGGATATTAGAGATTTAATGAAAGTTGAAAATATCGGTAAAAAAATTGCCCAAGAAATTTATAAAATAAGTAGATATAAATATAAGTTAGATTCTTAATTCAGATTTATTAATTTCAAAATCAATCAAAAAGAAAAGATAATATTATTTATTCATATTAATAATATTATATTAAAATAGATTCAGAATCAATTGATATTTTAAAACAATTAAAGGTAATATTAACTAATGATTAAGTTTAAAGTCGTTGTTGCTGGGGCTAAAAATGTAGGGAAAACATCCCTCATTAGGCGCTATGCTACAGGAAAGTTTGATAAATCTACCTTATCTACAATTGGAGTGGATTTTGAAACTAAAAAAGTAATGGTTGATAATACAGAGATTCTCCTTAATATTTGGGACTTTGCTGGTGAGAAAAAATTCAGACTCCTTTTACCTTCATATGTATCGGGCGCTTCAGGAGCTTTAGTCTTATATGATATAACAAGCAGAGAATCTTTAGAAGATCTACATGATTGGATAAAAGTGATTAATTCTGTACCAAATTCTCCTAAAACTAAAATACTAGTAGAAGCAAAGATAGATTTAGAGGACCAAAGAGAAGTAAATATTCATGATGCTGAAAAGATACATTATAAATATAATTTTAAGGGTGAAATTATTGGTACATCCTCAAAATCTGGAAAAAATGTTGAAAAAGTATTTGAAATGCTTGGAAGGGAAATATTAGAAAATTCATTAAAAAAATGTCCTAATTGTGGTAGATTTTATCCCTTAGAGTTAAAATTTTGTCAGTATTGTGGAACTCGAACCCAATAACTGAAATTATTTTTGAATCAAAAAAATGATTCTAATTTGTATGTTTCGGAGAGTTATAATTTTCCCAGGATCATTCCAAGCATGAAGAGTATACTAAATATACTCATTGATAAACCATTAACGATATATCCTATTTTTGGGGTTGGGCGGTAGACAAATATAAGAGTCATGGGAAGACCAACAACAACAATAATAACGATACAATATAAGTATCTAATACTAAAAATCCTCGTCATATAAACGGACAATGCAAAAAAATAAGAAATTATTTCATTAACTAGAAGAAAATAACTAGCTATGCGAACACCATATTTCTTGGGAATTGTAACCGTATTAGTTTTTTTATCGTGAAGAAGATCTCTTGTGTCTCCCAATGCCCTTGCCCCAGTCATCGCAAAGAAGAGGAATAACGCCAATATTATAATACCAAGTTCAAATCTATAAGCCGCTAATGCACCAATTAAAACATAGAATCCTTGAAGTGCACCTAAGCTAAATGCTCTTAAAAATGGTGTATCAAGAATACCATTCACAAGACCAATAATAACTAAAATGACACAAGATAAAGGAATAAGAAGCCAAGGGTTGATTAATAAGCCAAGAATTACACTTAATAGCAAGCATAAAATCACAATTACAAGCCCTAACTGAGGACTTAAAACACCCTTTGCTATAGGATTTTTCATTTTTCCTGATTCTCGATCTTTCTTATAATCCCCAAGATAATCCAAATAGAAACCTCCAGCAGATAAACTTGCCCCAATCAACCCCGATAAAACAATATTTAAGTAGAAACCTCCAAAGCTATAAGTAACCGAGCTTGTGATGAGAGTAAACATAATGATTCGACCTAACCGCCAATCTCCAAATACAACCCTCATTTTTGAAATTTCAGTCATTTATCTCTTACCTTAGTAAAATAATTTTATATATTATTAAATTTCAATAAGCAAATATATTATTCTATTATTTTCTAATATCTCTTGTAATTGTCTTAGAAAACATAAATCTTAAAGAAAATAATAATTTTAATTACAAAAATAAAGCATAATGAGCTTTCATTAAAAGGTTAATAAAATTGATTATTAATATAAATGAGGATATTAATGAAATTATAACTCGTCTTAACCAAGACAATATATCCTTCAAAGATAAAATTATACTAGTTACTGGAGGAACTGGCTTTTTAGGTTCTTGGGTTTGTGATGTTTTGGTAAAGCAAAAAGCATTTTGTATTTGCATTGATAATTTATCTTCAGGACGGTTTGATAATATTTCTCATTTAATGGATAGGGAAAACTTTAGATTTATAAATCATGATATATCAGAACCAATATATTTTGGTTTGACTCACCATCCTAAGGGTATCTGTGTGGGGGATATTAAGAAAATAGATATTGTGATGCATATGGCAAGTAGGGCATCACCTTTTGAATTCAAAAAATATCCAATTTCGATATTGAAAAGTAATACTCTTGGTACTATGAATGCATTGGGTATCGCTAAAGCTCATAATGCCTTGTTCTTTTATACCAGCACGTCTGAAGTATATGGAAATCCTCCTAGAGATGCTGTTCCTACCTCAGAAGAATACTTTGGGAACGTGAATCCAGTAGGTCCTAGATCGTGCTATGATGAATCAAAAAGAGCAGGAGAAGCCTTTGTTAAAGCTTATGAACTTCAACATAAAATTAAAACTAAGATTGTAAGAATTTTTAATACTTCTGGTCCTAGAATAAGGCATGGACCGGAATTTGGACGGGTTATTCCTAATTTTATCCATCAAGCATTAAATAACGATGATATCACTGTATTTGGTGATGGATCCCAAACAAGATCATTTACTTATGTTGTAGATGAAATTGAAGGAATTTTAAAAATGGTTTACAATGATCAAGCAATTGGAGATGTAATCAATTTAGGCAATAATAAAGAATATACTATCTTAGAATTAGCCAAAATTATAAAAGAATTGGCTCACTCTAATTCTGAAATAATTTTTAAGTCTTTACCTATTGATGATCCTGTAAGAAGATGTCCTGATATAACAAAGGCGAAAAAATTATTAAATTGGGAACCAAAAACTCCCTTGAGAGAAGGTTTAGAAAAAACAATTGCATGGTTTAAGGATAATGTATAGAATAGAGAAGAATAATGAACATTTAACCAATCGAAAGCACCTTGAAAGTATTGTGAAAGTTAGCTTAATTATAGGAATTTTAGTTTTAACTGGTTTTATAATATATTATATATTAACTCCTGAACCTGGTTTTGTCGTTTTTGGATTATTAAATTCAGAAAAAAAAGCAGAAAATTATCCAACAGAAGCAAAAGTGAATGAAAGTGTATCTTTTTATGTATCTGTTGAAAATTATTTAAATCGAGATTTCACATTTAGAGTAGAGATTTTAAAGGGAGATAATAACACTATTTTGAGTTCAACCGAACCAGCAAAAAATGCTACCTCTTATTATAATACTACCCAAATTGCATTAAAATATAGTGAAACATGGATTTCTGAAATGTTTAACGTTTCCTTTTCTCAACCAGGAGTCCATCGAAGGATTATTATTGAATTATGGGAAATAGTTAATAGTATTACT
>JBHLPZ010000025.1:0-22569 GCA_048885325.1 Candidatus Odinarchaeota archaeon | reverse complement strand
CAATAAATCAATTAGATAAATTTAAGTCCTCAAGTTGTAATTTTTGTATAGATTTAACTGCTGAGAATGCTGATATCTCAGTTGGTTCTGTTGGAAGCGGTCCAAATAGGAATACGGTATTTGCTAGAACTGGCTTAGGAGCTGAAATAGTTGAGGATGCCGCTAAAAAAGGATATATAAAAATTGAACCTTTTAATTCAATAAATCTCAATTCTGTTTTATTTTTAGCTAAACTTAAAAAAGTCTCGCAGTATAACATCCAAAAACGTAAAGTTTTCATAGTAAAAGACTCGATTGAAGAAGAACCAAGAATCGAAACAAAACCAGAAGTAGAACAAGCTGAAATGAAAACCACGCTTGGAGCTAAAAAATTCCTTAGTGTTTCAAAAACTATAAATGAAGATGATAAAATCTTAAATATTTCAATTACTAATACAGCTGGTTATGTTCTGGAAGATGTAAAAATCAGAATAGTTGTTGTTGAAGAATTATTTGAAAAACGACCGTGGTTAACAACCATAAAGGAATTATTTCCATATGAAACTATTGAAATTGGGTATCCTCTTGAAGAAAAGGATAATCAAATTGTAGATGGAAATGTGTTAGTTGAAGCTTCAACAGAGGGTTTCGGAAAGATATTCTCAAGAACCTTCAAACTAGCACCAAAAGAAGAAAAATAAAAACAAGTTTAATAAAAAATTAAATGAAATAATTAATTATTTTAAAAAAGAAAATAAAGCTATAGGTGAAAAAAAAATTAAGGTGTCATTAGTTGGTCTTTCGGGTTGTGGAAAGACAAGTGTTTATTCAGTTGCCTTTGCTGAAAAAAGTCCTGAAGATACAAAAAGTTTGAGTCCAACAATTCTATATGAAACTAGAAGGCATCCATTTTTAGGGCTTCAAGTTGGGATTTTTGATTTTGGTGGCCAAGAGCAATACAGGAAAGAATACATGGAAAAGCCTGAGGTATTTAGAGGGACAGATATTCTCATTCCTATTGTAGATCTTCATGACCCAAAAAGTTTCGAACAGGCAAAAGAGTATTTTAAAGGATTATTAGATATTTATCGCAAAAACAATGAAAAGCCTAAGATCTTCCTTTTCCTTCATAAATATGATACTGAGGATTATCAAAAGGAACTTCTTGATACAAACGTTAAAAAGGCAAAGGAAGCCTTTTTAGACATGTTTAAAGATTATGATTTTAATTACAGATTAACAAGTATCTATTTACAGGATGAATTGGCAAAAGTATTTAGAGACCTATTGATATCTTCATACGCAGATTTAAAAGCTCATGTGGAAAAGGCAGAAAGTCAACTCGAAGAAATTAAAGCAAAAATAATAATATCAGATGTTTCTGGAAATGTCATTGTTCATAATGTTCAAGGTGTAAGTAGTGGTTTAGCATTAAGAGGAGATTTAAGAGATTTCATAAATGCGTGTAATACTGTACGGGAAAACATTTTTATGTCTGACTCATCCACCTTTCGTGGGAGAAATGACGAAGGTAAGGAGATTGAACTCCATATTTTTAAATATATTATTTCAGTATTAGTAATGAAGTCAGAGGAATTAGATAGAGATTCCCAGGAAAAATTGAATATTTTATTGAGTGATATGAAATTATTTGCTGATTTAATTATTTCTGCGCACACAGAATAAATTTTACAAAAAATCAAATTCCAATTTTACTTTTATCTATTTTTTCTATTGAGAAATAGGGGTTTAGGAGTAGAAAATTCGATATAGTTCTTGATAAATTTCAGCAAGTTTAGAGAGATGGTATGAATCATTTGTCTGCAAGTAGTAAGAAATATAAGCACTTAGTCCTTCTGGATTTTTTATCCATTCTAAAAACATTTCTACTTCTGATCTTAACATAGGGTCAATGGTAGGAGTTGTTGATGGATAACCATATGTAGTATATTGTTCTGAGGAAGTTTCTCTAGCCATTCCTGTTTTAGTTTCTTTAGAGAAGTCTATTTCTGTTTTGATAAATTCAGATTTTGAGCCTTTTTTTAGCATAGCTGCAGCTCTAGCTACAGCAGGGTATGCTAAATGAAACCATCCTTTTGCTTTAGGTTTAACATGAGCAACCATATAATTTTCACCATTAGGTGTAGTAGCTCCAATAAGATGCCCCTTTTTATGACGATTAGTTGCTATAAAACGCTCTGGCTCCATCTGGACAATCGAATAACGGATGGAGTTTACGGTAACTGATTGTGCAGAACCACTAGCCCAACTGGATAATAAATTACTTATATCACTTTTAATATTCCAATTTTTTGTTGAATATAACAATTTTCCATTATTACTAATTATGGCTACTGATTCAGCATCTTTATAATGCTTTTGCAAATTATTTACCACTGTTTTATAATTTACCATATATTTCACTTTTTTCTTTAATTATGATATTATTTGCTCATATCTATCCAAGTATCGACTTTTTCTAATAATTCTAGTTTTTCTTTATAACTCAATCCTAGATTTGGGTTAGCACGTTGATACATGTTTGCATATTTACTCAAATCCCATAAATAATTAAGATGTAACACCATGCTTTTTATATAATTTCGTGCAATTTCAAAAGCTTTTCCTATTGAACGTAAATCATAATCTCGATTTATTATATCTTTTAATACTGATAAAATTTCAATTATATTGCTGGTGGGTATTTTTGGAAGGGTTTTAATCTTTACAGTTGGACGCTCTATAAATCTGGGCTCAAATGTTTCCCTTTTTGGTTCTTCTTTAACAATAGTTTTTTCTCCCTCCCTAGGGTGATATAACCGTTCCCTCCCTATTAAAACAGAATCTTCCAATTCTTTTTTTGTTCTTCTTCTGAATTGATCAGGCCACTCCACAAAAGAAGCTAAATTTTCATCTGCAGAAACTAGAATTGATTCCTTTAATGTTCCCTTAGAATTATGTGTTACTTGATGTGTAATTGAGTTTGGGATTTTTATTTTTAACCAAATGTTTGCTTGATCAATTAGTGAATATAGATACATTGGATCAAATTCTACTGTGGAATAGGTTTCCTTTAACTTTCTAATAATTTCTTTAATTTCAAGAAGTTCTGAATTTGTAAAATGTTCGATTAGAAATTTATATACACGCAACGAAATTCCATTCAAACCTGCGACTGATTCTAAATATTTTAATTTCATTTCAGGTTGCATATCATCAGAAATAAGGATCTTATTGAAGAAATCCCAGTGAGTACTTAAAATCATATGCCCTGTATTATTAAATTTATATTTGTTGGGATCGCGAATGTCCTCCATAAATTTCAAGATTATATCTTTGTATGGTATAAATAAATTTCTCATTAACGTTCCTTGAATAAATGTTTTTTTGTTTTCTGATTTAAATGATAAATCAATTGGTATTTTAAATACATCTTCTCCAATAACCACATCACGATCATTTTGGAGAGTAATATTTTTTGATTTTGCTAATCGATCATAGACAAAATCAGATAGTAACAATCCCGTCAAAGGTCTACTATCAGTAATGTATCTTCCAGCTTGGACTTCAAACTTCGTATAGTAATATCCTAATCCAAAAAGATAATATATTGTACCCTTAAATGTTTCTATGGCGCATTCAATACCAACAAAAAAGATCACTAGATCTTGAGAAATCTTTAATACATTATGATTAGCATATCGCCCTAAAGTTGGATAACCAAGTAATTTTCCCCAGCTAGGAATTACTAAAAAAATATTATTATTAATTAATTCCTTTTTTAATGCAACATTGGACATAACAATCTTTTGATCAATTATTATCCTTTACTATTAATTATAGAATAGTGTATTAATAATCATTTACATATTCAAAAAACAACTAAATCTTTATTAAATTTTTTAAATTTTAAGCTTTAGAATAATAAAAAAAAGAATAAATAGTTAGAATAATTCTTATAGAAAGAGACAATACAATAATTTAGTCTTATTTTCCTATGCAATCGACGGGTAGAGATGATAGAAGAAGGAAAGATATGAAAGATGAGGAATATCTCACAAACTATATTAGTCATTTAGAGAATAGGATAAAAAATCTTGAAAGTGAGAGACGTTCATTAAAAACAGAATGCTTGAAATTGGAACATGATTTACATACACTAAGAAATGAGATGAGCCATTTAAGAGAGGCTCCTTTAATTACTGGTATCTTAACAGATATCTTGGATGAGAAAAAAGAAAGAGTAATTATAAATATTTCTACAGGTTCAAGCTTTATAGTAAATACTAGTAAAAGTGTAAGAAATAGTCACCTAACACCTGGATTGAACGTTGCCTTAAATCAAAATACATATTCTGTCATGGAAATATTGCCAATGAGTTTAGAACCAATTATTAGGGGGATGGAATTAGTTGACTCTATACCAGATGTATCATATAGTGATATCGGAGGATTAGATGAGCAAGTAGAGGAATTAAGAGAAACTGTCGAATTACCTTTAATAAAACCAGAATTATTTAAAAAGGTAGGAATAGATCCTCCAAAAGGAGTCCTACTTCATGGTCCTCCTGGCACTGGAAAGACTCTGCTAGCAAAAGCTGTTGCTCATGAAACTAAAGCAACTTTTATTAGAGTAATTGCATCTGAATTGGTACAAAAGTTCATTGGAGAAGGTGCCCGCTATGTTAGAGAAATTTTTAGTTTAGCAAGAAAAAAAGCTCCGACAATATTATTTATTGATGAGTTAGATGCAATAGCGGCTGAAAGAATGGAAGATGCTACTTCTGGAGATCGAGAGGTTCAGAGAACAATGATGCAACTTTTAAGTGAGTTGGATGGTTTTAATGAGAGAGGAAATGTTAAATTTATTGGCGCAACTAACCGGATCGATATTTTAGATCGCGCATTATTAAGACCTGGAAGATTTGATAGGATAATAGAATTACCAATTCCTAATGAAGAGGCAAGAGGAGAGATTTTTAAAATTCATGCAAGGTTTTTAAATATTGGGAAAGAGGTTGATTTTAAAAAGTTTGTTAATCTAACTTCAGATGCTACAGGAGCTGATATTAAATCAATTTGTACTGAAGCAGGGATGTTTGCGATTAGAAGGGATTCAGAGACAGTTAATAATGAAGATTTTTTGAAAGCTATTCCTAAAATTATGAAAAAAGTGCTGAAAAAAATAGATAGAATAGATTTCTTCAGTTAAATATAAAATATTTTTTCGATTTTAAACTTTAAAACTTTGTTTTTCTTCTTTTTGTTCTATATATATCTACTAATGATTGGTCTAAATATCATTTATATATCTTTTTCAATTAAATAAATATAAAAATAAACACTATAAGATGATTAAATTGTCACATAAGGATGTTAATTACAAATTCTACAAATTTGGCAAATTTATTCGGGTTGTAGCGATTGCGACAATACTAAGTATTATGCCATATATATCTTTTGCTGGTATGGTTTTAACAGTTATTTTTGTCATTATCGCATCAGTTTATATGCTTGATATAAATAGACAACTAAAGAATGCTATTTTGGGTGAATTCCGTTCAAAATGGTTAAAAGGTGTTATAATTAGGATAATTGGAATGTTTGTTCTCAACGTATGTTTCGTTATAATTCTTGCAATGATAAATAGAAGGGGTATATTAGGTATCATTGAATTAATTACTACTGGTTGGGCATTTCCTTATCCTAATCCAGCATTAGTTCTATTAATTGGTATTGGTGTTGCATTTCTAATAGGTTTTATATTTGCTATAGTAGGAGCATCTAAAGAAATGGCTGCTTGGAGATTATTTTACAATTTTTTTAAGGAGAATCAAGATATGTTCCCAAAAATGATTTCTGCAGATGCTATGGAGGGAGCTGAGAAATGTCGTACTGGAGCTTTAATGTTTGCTTTAAACTTTTTGATTATTACACCTCTAATTGGCTACATTTTTCAAGCAATTGGCTACTTCAAAATAGCTTCATTTATTAAATTAGGGGAGCCTTATCTAGATCTCGAAGCAGTGCAACCCGTTCAGTCAGTGCCAATTTCAAAACCAAAGTCTATTCCAAAGTCTATTCCAAAGTCTATTCCAAAACTAGAATCAGAATCCGTATCAAAAGCATCTTCAAAAGATTTAATTAATTACTGTCCTCACTGTGGAGAAAAAGTGCCTCCTAATGCTAGATTTTGTAGATTGTGTGGTTCTTCATTGATAAATTAATATAAAGACTTTTAACCTTTTTTTTTTATCTTTTATTTAATTAGATTTTTGAATCTTAATTAGAGTAATCAAAGTTTTAGATACATTAAAATTTTTCACTTAAAACATATATACTATGTTATCTTAAAAAATCAAAACAATCATTAGAGTATTTAACAATGTCAAATTCAAACTTAGAGATGAGATGGATTAATTTTGGAAAAAGTATTCATATTGTAGCTGTTTTTTGGATTTTTATATTAATTCCTTTCTTTGCTTTTTTAGCTATTGGTATTCAATTTATCTTTATAGTTATAGCACTTAATGAAATTAAAAATATAAATCGGCAGCTTTCCAACCTAAATCTTGGGAAATTTTTTTCAAAATGCTTGGCTGGAAATATCATTAAAGCTATTGGACTCATAGTGGTCAATGTTGGGGGATTAATGTTATTTGGGGGAATTTTATCAGGACAATTTCACGATTTCTTTCTTTATTATTCCTACTTTTCTCTCAATTTTATTTGGATGTATCCTATTTTAACAATTGTATTTGCTGTTGGTTTTATATTTACAATTATTGGCAGTGGTATTGAAAAGGGAGCCTGGGAGAATTTAAATATCTTTTTAAATCAAAATGATAAAATGTTTCCTGTTTGGATAACAATAGATCCAATTGAAGGGACAAACAAATTAAGTAGAGGAGCTTTATTGTGGGCGCTTGGCTTTTTAATCATCCCAATAATAATTGGATGGATATTTTATATAATTGGTTATTTCAAGTTATCGAAATTTAGTATTTCACCTTCAATGAAGCAATTACCACCATCTATTGTTCCGGAATCAAGACCAACGCCTATATCTGTGCCTGAAACGATAGATGTTACAAAATATTGTCCCCATTGTGGATCAGAAATCGATGAGGAAGGTAGATATTGCGGAAATTGTGGTTCTCCTCTTCATGAAAATTAAATTATACTAATAATTACGTAGTAGCTTTAATTATCTCATCTGCCATTTCTTTTGGTTTAGTCTCTTGGATAAAATATCCTTCATTTGAAAAAATTTTAATGTTTCTCAAAATATCGTATTCTATAGATTAAAAAATTCAGAATATTTAGAAAATTCTAAGGATTTTACCTATTTCTTTTTATAACGTTTGGAATTACTGAAGAGATTTAACAGCAAAATCTAAATAGAACTGTCGAATGTAATATTGAGAATATTTTTTTATCTGAAAGTAAAGAAAAATCTTACATCGAGATTTCAATCCAGATAATTAAATAAATTAAACGAATATTGATGAATTGAAAATAATTTTAATTATTTGATAAATATATTGTTATAAAATATTAATTAATTTTTATAATCCAAAATAAAAAATGGAATGGTTTAGAAATCTATTCTTAAGAATCACTTCTAGCGTAGAAGACAGTTTTAAGAGAGAATCAGATTATATCCAAATGAGACTTTTAGTAGAAGATATTACTGAAGATTTTGAAAAGAAATTAAAACTAAAAACCGAGCATAACATCCTGCATGCTGAGATTAGAGAAGCTAAAGAAGAAGACATTAAAAGTATAGTAAATCTGTATAATTTAGCATGGCATACAACTTCAATGCCATATCATACATTGAATAAGAATAATCTGACTAAGATGATGGAGGATCCTGAAATTGTTTTTTTAATTGCTCAAGTGGATTCTAAAGATAGTGGGTTTGCTCTTATTTACTATGCTGGGCAAAAAAATGAAATTGGAGTAATTGCAGGATTAGGGGTAATCCCAGAATTACAGCACAAGGGATTAGGTACGATTTTAGGATTAGCAGTTTGGAGTTATTTCAAGAAAAGAGGAGTTAGAGAGTTAAGGTGTAAGGTGTATAAAGATAATATTATATCCTATTCCTTCATTAAAGGGCTTAAATTTGAAGAATATGAAGATGATACGGTTATATGGAAATTTCAATAATAATTATGTTTCCTCATTCTATATTTCCTCTTATGATTCTAAGTTCATTACCCTAACCATAAGTTATATTTAAATGTTTTTGTTTTTGAAACTATTGTCACATCTATTTGTATATCACATGGTTTTAAAAAAATTTTTAATCAATTAAAAACGTTAAATTAATGAATTTCTATTATTACCTTACTTGTAGCATGTATTATGAGTGATCGAAAACCAGAAAAAAAACCTGAGATTTGGCTGAAATATTGTGAAGATTGCGTGAGAAGCGTATTATCTGCGTCCAAAGTCGATAATGATGACTTTTTTGGTGATAAACAAGATGCATCCGAGGAAAAACTTAAGGATTAACTTGTATTTAAAAATGTTAATAAACTTTCTTATTTTTTTAATACCTCAGGTTTTAGTTCTGTCTATAATATTTTTAATATATCATGTAAAGTACCTTTGTAATTTGGTTCAGGAATCCCTGAATTTAAATCTGTATTAGAACTATAGATCAAAAATGTTTGACATCCAATATTTTTTGCCATCATATCTTTATCTTCATCCCCAACCATCAAACAATGCTCAGCAGAATAACCCAGAAAATCAATAATTTGTTTATAATAGGAAAGATTGGGTTTATTTGCCCGAGAGTTTTCTATGGTAGTAATTAACTTATAATTAAAATCTCCCACACCTGCCCAATTAAGTCTTTGCTGTATTGCAGTTAAAGGAAGAACTGGTGTAGTAGCGATAACTACTTCATACCCTTTTTCGAAAACAGTGTTCATTACCGAACGTGCTTCGGGTTTCTTATTTGTATATTTACGTAATTCTGAGAATTTAGTTTCATAAAATCTATCAAAAAGGGGTTGTATATCTTCAATATGATATCCTTCAATTGGAAAAAAGTTTTCAAGAAAGACCTGTTCATTAGTTTTATTGCCATCATTTTTGTTAACCGCTTCTGAAGCTTTTAATAGTTTAGTAATAACTTTATTAGGCCGAACTAAATGTGAAATAGAACTTGCTAAGAGCTTTAGATATCCTGGAATAAATTTTTTTAAGTCTACATTTATTAAAGTTCCATCTAAATCAAATAGGATTGCTTTTAGTGAGATATTTGACACCAAAGTCTATCTTTTTTATTCTTGATAATCAAACATTTTCTTTTGAAATAAAGTATTCAATTTAGTATTTAATTTACGATTATACAAGAATTCATAAAGGATAAAATACAAAATTCCATTAATTCTTGCGATTAATAATAAATATTAATAAAATTCAACTATTAAATATAATATAGTAAATTACATAAAATCTAATTAGCTAATCACGAGTATGAAAATAGAGCTAAGCGATTTAAATAACGGTTCGGTTTTTATAGGAGATAAACTTAATGTAAGAACGAGGTTCATTTTTGAAGAAGATACATCAATTTTATGGTCAGGAATTAAATTAATCACACAACCACCATGTTTGAAGGAACTTCAAGTTTCTAAGGAAGAAATCTTTTCTACGGGTCATTTTGAAGCAGGAGAATATATTAGAGAACGAGCATTGCATATAAAAAATAATGTTGTCCCAACAATCAAAAATCGTAATTTAGAGTATGAAATTAAACTGATTTTAAGGCAACCACATCCCACTAATCCTGCTGATGATATAGTTATTAATAGAACTCAGAAGGTGGAAATTAAATCGCGAGATTCAAGCTCTTATATAAAACAACCTAATCCAATATCATTTTCTATCTCTGGACTCAATGTCCTCCTAAATAAAGATGTATTCAAACCAGGTGAAACCATTAAAATAAGTTTTACTTCTGAAGTGCTCAAACAAATTGAAGTACGGCTCTTACAAAAGGCGAATCTTGTTTGTTATTGTGATGCTTATGGACAAACGTGTAGGAAAGTTGAGGAATTACCTCCCGCTATTGCTGGTGATTCTAAAACTACTGATATTGAAAAAGGATTTTTGTTGCTAAAAATCCCAGAAATAGCAGAACCTACTCATAATTACATATGGGAACCTACTGAAAAGGAATATTGGGGATTCAAATTTGGCGATTATACTAATTGGTCCTTATTAATAATTGGAAAAAAGAAGTCCGAATATGGACGTGAACCAATAACTTTTGAACTTCCAATAACAATTGTTTCAAAACCTATTGGAAAATACAAGAAAGAAATTGATTTATTTGCCGAAACTCCTTCAGCTGCGCCCTCATTATTTGACGGAATTTCATCCAAATTTCAAAAAACTTATAAAATTACTTCTATAGATTCAGATATAGAAAAGTATATACTAAAAATTAAAAATACATCTAAAGAAAGCCTTCAAGGGGTTACTGTAAAAATATCTGGACTTCAAGAGAGACTTTTTGAGACAGCTCCACACTTAGCTGGATTTAATAATTGGAAGCCTAATGAAGAAAAAGAAATAGTCTTTCAATCAAAACAAGACATATCAGCTTTAATTACTTTAATAGAAGATAATAGTCAAAAAATAATAAGAATCCAAACTCCCGTTGCATCTAATTTTTTTTAGAGATACAAAAATATTGATGATCTAATATGATTTTCTCTAAATCAGAAATGCTCTCTTACTTTTTTGACGATCCAAAACAAGAATCCTTAGAAAGAAACTTAAACAATACAAGAATCCAATATTTTTATACTCAAAAAGATTTAAAAATCAAAACCCAATCTAATGAAATTCTTAATGCGTGTCTATTATCTGGAGAAGGTACACTACTTTATAAAAAAAAGGAATATGAAATAAATCAATTTGACTTTTTCTTTATGCCACCTGCAAATGAGGTTCTTCTAAAAGTTGATTCAAGATTTTCTGGTAAATGTAAAATCTGTGTTTTTAGATATAATATAAATCAAAAAATTGAATACGATTTTGAGAATCAACATTATAGTCCAGAAAAATTTATACCCCGAGGAGATCATAGCTCTAAGGAAAAAATGGCAACATATCGAACCGTTTGGACCGCATTCAAGAATGAATTATTTATGTCTGGTTTTACTAATATTCCAAGTGAATCTCTTAGAAGTGGAGTAATAACAAGCGTGAATCTAGAAAAGAATAAAAGCGGAAATGTAGAAATATTTTCACATATACATCCTCAATACCCTGAAGTGTATATAATGTGTATTGATGATGATAAATATGCAATTACTCAATATTTAATTAATAAGGAAGGATATTCCGTATGTAAAGACCTTTCTGATGGAGATGGAGTTTTCTTCCCTGGATCCCTTGGACATAGTAATTTTGCTAGACCTATTTATAAAAAATTAGATTATGTCATGTATATGTGGATTATTCCCACTTTTGGAATAACTGATGCCGTAAATCCAGTAACTTTAAAGATATGATTAATATTTTGAATAAAAAATTAATAGAAACAGTTAAATGGTTCTTCTGGAATAACTCTTCTGTGATTTGTATAAAAAAAGGGAAAAAGAACAAAAATTATTGAAATACTGATACAAGCTGACTTTTATAAATATTTTTAAAGATTAAACTTAATATTTCTTCGAATGAATCCAAAATTCCTTCCCCGTTTATCGCTATTGTTTTCTTTACATCTATGTTTGAAAATTTGTAATAATCAATCTTGTGCAGAAAAATATTGCTATTAAATTTGTCAGGGAGATCCTGCTTATTGAATGCGATAACTTTTGGTAATGTTATAATAACATCTCCAAAGTATGAGCAAAGTTCTCTCCAAGAAATCTCATTTCTCTCAAATGCGTTTCTTTGAGAATCTACAACGAAGATTATGCCATCCAGAGCCTGGAGAGTGACTGGCCTTGTAATTAGATAGAAATCCTGCCCTGTCGTAGAGTAAATATGAAGATTTACTGTCCATTCCTGATTTTGAAAGACAATAGTACCATAATCAAAAAAAAGCGTACGCCCAACTGTACTTTCAATTGATTTTACTTTATCCTTTTTTCCAAAGTGATTAAAAAGTGATTTTAATGAGGTAGTTTTGCCTGATAATGCAGGACCATAATAAACTATCTTCAGTTGTATCTTTCTTTCAAAGGAATCTATTATCATTATCGTATTTCTAATTAATTTAATATTGATTCTGAATTAAGATTTTTAAAATCCAAGGATTTATTTCTCAATTTCTTCAAAAATTTCTTCAAAATTCAATATTCTTTAAAAGAACTTTAAAACAGGATAAATTTAGGTTGACTAAAAAATCAACTTATTTCCTTCAATTTTGCATGATACAAGATTTCTTAAAATTAGAATCTCAATCTCTCTTCTCAAAATCTTCTCATCGAGTGCAATACTTTCCACTTCTTTTAATTTTTCTAATACTTCAGTAAAAGATATTGAGGTTTGTTCTTGAGAAATTCTAGAAATTAAATTTAAGATTTTTTGCTGATTACTAAGCGAACGTGCATTTGAATCTAATTGATATAATTTATGGGTTAAGTTGTAATTAAAACTTTCTCGTTTTTCGATTCCTTTTAAGTTCTCAAGCAAGATTATAGCTTCAGAATATTTTTCTTGGGACATTAAATCTTGAACTTTATTAAGCTCATCAATAAATTCTTTAGGTTCCATTCTTTTACTCAATAAGGTTCTTATTAATCTATTTACAGTTTATCGAGTTTTTGTAATTTCATTATTTCAGGCATAGTTGCTTTTACTATTAATTTTCCCTGCTGATATGCCTTGAATCCACTTATTTCTCCTCTGTTAAGAGCTAGAAAAGTTTCAGTGCTCATGGTATACATAATATCGGGATTTTCAAGTTTTTCTTGAACAATCGGTTTAGGATTTCCATCAACCAATTCAATCACATAATACTCGTCAATATCGGTGAAGTAATACTGCATAGTTTTATTCCATCCCTTAAAAAATCTGGCTACATCCTTGTGAGTGAATTTTTTTCGTTGATCGTCTAAGATTTTCATAAATTCGTCTCGGTCAACCATTTCTATCACCTCATAAACTATCCATAGCTGAAGCGAACTCCAGTTCCTCCTTTAGGTTCTTCAAATATAATAGCATCATCAAAACAAACATTCCAACAAGCACCGCACTCACAACACCGTTTTAGATTTACAGGTCGATATATTTCTCCGTCTGGTTCCCATACATCTCGAGTACAGAATTTAGCACAGTCCCCACACCCAGTGCATTTTTCTTCGTCAACTCTTATAAACTCTCCTGTATCTCCAGGATAATAATCAACCTTCATTTCTACTTTCATTTTCTTCCCCTCTCATTATATAAGTTTTCAAAATCAGGATCAACGTTTGCGTACGGTTGAATAAGTTCTAATAAATCATATGCTTCTTGTAACAGTTCCTTATCTTGATCCTCAACTCCCTTCATCCATTTAGTATGTATTGCGTTGGAAATAAATCCGCCGCCCATAATTACATTCTGCATCATTTTTGTGATTTCTTCATCGGATTTACTTAACGCTGTTTGTTTATTTACAGCACCAATGTGTCGAAAAGCTTGCATAAAGAAATTCCTAGCAATTAGCTCTTGGTATGTTTCAGACAATTTTGCCTCTGAAAAATCATTAACTTCAATTGCCTTTGCAGCTGATTGAGCCGCATAAATTCCAGTAAAAAAAGCTTCAGGCATCCCTTCGCCTAAGAAAGGAACTACAAAACCTCCCGCTTCACCTGTTAAAATCAATCCATTTCTCACTCTTTTTTCTATAGCTTCATCATGTTCTAAATGTAATCCCCAGGCTACAATTTTTCCACCCTCCAGTTTTTTCTTTACTACTGGCAAGTTAAGAAAATTTTCCATATATTTATTCACATTTGGAAATTCATCATTAATTAGGTTTTCATCCATGTATCCACCAGTACCAAGAGTAACCGTATCTTTTTTGGGGAAGAGCCAAGGCCATGCTTTATACTGAATTCCTGGTGATAGGTAATACTCAATACACTCTCCAATTCGCTTATCGATAACTTCCTTACCTAAATGGATACAAATAGTAACATATAATATCATATTTGTCCCTTTTCTCTTTGGAATCAGACCTGCTTTCCTGCCTACAATTGAATTAACTCCCCCTGCATCAATTACTACCTTAGAATAATATTTTTCTCCAGTATCTGTTATAACTCCTTTTATGTAATTATTCTCTTCAATTATATCCTTCACTGTTGTCGATAATTTGACCTCTGCTCCTGCTTTCTTAGCTTCTTCAGTATGCCACGCATCAAAATGGTCTCTACGGATAGAAAGAAGTAAAATCCCTTCTGAAGGGATTTCGTGGAAAACTGTTGTTCGATCCTTATTGATGTGATAAGTTCTCATTTCTCTTATTACTCTTTCAACAGGACCTTCTACTAAGTAATGTAATTCAGGAATGATTAAAGCAGCCCCATTTAAACATGTACCCGAAATATTTTTCTCTCCTGGAACTTGAGCTTTTTCAAGAAGTAAAGTCTTTAATCCTAGTTCTGCTGATTTTTTCGCTGCAGCAGGGCCAGCACAGCCTGCGCCTACAACAATAACATCATATTCATTCATTATAATACTTCCTCTATGAAACATAAGATTTTTACAAAGAGGTGTAAAAAATTAATCCTTCTAATTTTCAATATTTTATAAGCTTTACTTGATAAAAATAATTTGAACTAAACAATAATGAATAAATATTCCATAGAATATTAAGAAAGCCTATAAATAGGAACTTTTATTTATTTATATAAGAAAATAAAATAAAATTTGAGGATTACAAATGGATAAAGAAAAAGTAAAAGAAGTTATTGAAAAGATTAGACCCCAATTGCAAGCAGATGGCGGTGACGTTGAAATTGTCGAAATTACAGATGATGGCATTGTCAAAGTTCGTTTAATGGGTCATTGTGCCGGTTGTCCTTATTCACAACAAACCTTATCTTTGGGAATTGAACGTGCCATAAAGCAATTTGTTCCTGAAATAAAAGCAGTACAAAATGTAATGTAGAATAAATCTTTTCAATTTTTTTAAGCAAATCTTCCATTAAGATAACTCTTAATTTATTCTGAAAATTTTAAATTTAGGGAAGAGAATAAAAAATCCTGAAAACAGGGTGATTTTTTTTTATAAACCTTTATAAATTTTAAAACCTAGACTGAGCCAATATACAACTGCTTGTACTAATCGCTCTGGGTATTGCTCAAGAATAGACTCAGGAACACGTTTTTTCAACACATTTTCGATTAAATATGGAATATCCTCTATATGCTCAACATTTTCTTCAAAATCTCCCCAATATTGATCAGTATTTGCTAAAGATTCATCAAGAAGGCTTTTAGCATCATTACCATAATAGTAGCCAAAATGGTCTAAGCAGAGGGTTTTATATTCTATTTTTTTAAATTTATCGATGCTATTGAGGTAAGCTTTTTTATCCCATTTAGGAGGCATAAACGGAGGAACAAATACTTTATCTGCAACTTTCATGCCAAGCACATCTCCCACGAATAAATTGTTATTTTTTTCATCAAGTATAGCAATTTCATCATCCATATGGCCATGTGCTTCAAAAATTTTCAAAGTTATGCCGTCCAAATCTACAATATCGCCTTCCTTAAGGGGTGTTATTTCCCCCTCAATATTATTGAAAGGACCAGTTTCAAAAATATCATTATAGGATTGATCTCTTAAATTGGGGATTGCAGCAGCAGATGCCAATATTTCAATTTCTTTTCCTTCTTTTTTAGCTCTCTGGCATAAAAATGGTATTGCTTGGACATGATCCCAATGAGAATGAGTAGCAATGATCATATCCGGAGGGAATTTATTTAACTCTTTTAGTTGTTTGAGAGTTTTCCTAGCTTCAATATGAGTGCCTGCATCTATTAAGCACGATTTTCCCGCTTCTATTAAATAAATAGATAAAATATCAGGAACTCCCATCATATTTGTATCTATTAAGATCGTATCATCGTTGATTTTTCCAGGTTTTCGTATGGCAGTCACATTTTCACTTCTTATATTTTATAATTAATTAATGAATTATTTTCTTCAGCATTTATAAACCTAATCCTTAGCAAAATTAGTAGTAGTTTGTTTTTTATTAAAAAGAACCTCTTTTTCATTTTATATTATTTTCAAAAAGTTAATTATTTTCCAATAATTATTAACTTATTAACTAACTAGGTAACTATTTACGGAATTATGAGTGAAAACGAAAAGGAAAAAACTGAAGAAGAAGTTTCTTCTGAGAAAGAGCAGAAAAAATCAAAAAGGAAAAAACCGTTGAAAAAAACACAAGGTCAAATGATCCAAGAAGCACTAGGCATAAGACCCGAAGATATTCAAGATATTGAGGATAAACTGTTCATCTCTAGATTTTTAGATTATTTCGTTGAGGAAACGCTAGATTTTATTTATAAAGATCGCAATATTGAGCAGTATATAAAAAGATTAACCGATACAGTATCTAAATTGGAAATGGGAAATGAAGAAGATAAACTTTTAAAAATTAATTTTGAGGAAAAGAAAATATTTGAACTAATTTATAGTTTGAAAGCAAGAGCAGAAGAACTTGCTTTAAGTAAGGGTATAAAGACATCCGTTGACAAACGTCTGAGGAATTTAAGTTTATATATTACTGCCCCTCTGCTTGCAGCAATCATAGTTTTAATGTTCATTCCCATTGATTACTTATTTTTATTTCCACTACTCTGTGTATTTTGTATGTTACCTCAATTATTAAGAAGTTCTGTTTTAAAAAAATGGTTAAGATTCAAAGAAGAGAACAAAAATGAGGTATATACACAGAATCGGGAGGATATTATGATTTTGAAGAGTTTTGTGAATGATGTTTTAAATAACATTCGAACTAAACTGATTGAATTAAAAGTGCCACTTGAATTAATTAAATTTGGACTTTATAGTAGAGATTATGAAAATTTGCAGCTAATCAATCAGAGAATGATGCGAGGAGTATCTCAATTCTTCTTTATTTTTGAATATCCCGAAGGAATAGAACCCTTTACTGTTCCAGAAAGTCTTAAACAATATCAAGAACCAATATTCCCTGAAAAAAAGTATGAAAGGAACTTCATTGTATTAACTGAAATGAAAGGTGAGGATGGGATAATCCAAACTTTTGTTCCGAGTCTAAAAGATAAACTTGCGAAAGAAATAAATCAAATGTTAAACGATTCAGAATTCTCAGAATCACCATTAAATTTTAAGGAGATTATTCCGGATTATTCTAAAGAATTGGGTATCTATTGTATTTGTGGCGAATTAACTACTATTACAAATGTGCAAATCTGTGATTGGAAAAATCAGTTTAAATATTACTTATTTCAAGGAGAAAGATGTAAGTGTGGTGAGACCGTTTATGCGGTTTCTATTATGGATGAAGACGCCGAAATTCCAGAAGAACTAAAAGAAATTTTCTTAGATTAAATTTCATTTCTTTTTTATTTTTGAATAATAATCATATAATAATTTATAAGAACGAACAGCACGTTCAACTTCATTTTCAAAAACAGGAATTTTTAATTCTGTCGCTGTTTTTATAACTCTTTTTGCGCCTTCATGTTCTGCTTGAATTAAAATGATAATAATAGGTTTTTGAGGAAATTTTGATTTTAATGAAGCATATATCCCTACATCGAATTCTATTTCGATAAAGAATTCTAAAGCTAAAATTAAACCATCGACAGAATTGTCTTCTAATAATGCTTGTGATGCTGTATTATATATTCCACAAATCTTAATACCAATAAATTTTTCAGGGGGCCAAAAATCTACTGGATTACCAAAAGCACAAGTTGATCCTCCCACTTTATCTGTGATTATATCTCTTGATTGTTTACTTGGTCGTGCAAGCGATAAACGCTGCTTTCTCATTTCCCTAACTATTAAGTGGATAGCTCCTGATGAGGGGCCTATTAAACCTAAATTTGGACCTTTTGGTTCAGGGCACCATAAAAATATTTTTGCAATCTCAAAAAGTTCAATATAATTAAAAACTTCAATACCTCCAGCTTTCTTCAATTCTTTTTCTTTTAATTCATCTTTTCCTACATAAAAAAATAAAACTGGTTTAAAAGGAGCCACATTCTTTACTGCTTCTACTAATTCGTCTGTGATTTCTCTTAAAAAGAGGGAAATCACTTTTGATGTTTCATCCTTTAAGAAAAATTCAAGAATGTCTGCTTCATTTATATGATATCCTTTTCCTAAATGAATTACTTTGGAAATAGGTAACCGTTGGGAAGGTGTCCACCAACCCATTGCTCCTGCAAGACCTCCACTTTGAGCAATAAAACTTATGCCTTCCTTTATGTTTTTATTCTCCCGCATAATATGTTGTCTTACTGGAATAATTGAGGTTGTAAAGTTATCAATAAAATTGATTACGCCAAGCATTGATGGCCCTAGATAAGTAATAGCATATTTTTCGCATATTTGGTGTAACTTTATTGTTATATCACTGACATTCATACCAGGTTTTAATTCTGTTTGAATAGCAATATATTTAACTCCCATTTTACCTAAATTCTCTACGATCTCTAATATATTTTTTCCTAATACTATGACAGCAAGTTCAGGTACTTCAGGTAGATCCTCAAATGAATGATATGATTGAAGGCCTAAAATCTCCTCTGCATTTGGATTCAGGATATAAAGTTTTCCTTGGTAAAATATTTCTAATAAATTTTTTAACACTGTATAACTGAAAGATAATGCTTTTCTAGATACTCCAATGATTAATACGCTTTTGGGATTGAAAAAAGGTTCAAGCTTTTTCAAAATTATATTAATACTATTAATTGCTTTATCTTTAGTTATGTTAATAGAGAAATTGAATTATTAAAAAGTTGATGTTGATATTTATTTTGTCTTTACTTCTTCAAAGAGTATGCTTTTAATACAAATTCTACTGCTTTCTTCCCGTCATGAAAATCTGGATGATCTTGTTTTTTGTTTAGTACACAAGTAATAAAGTGATTTATTAATTCATATTGATTATTCATTCGAGGTTCTTTATGAGAAAGAGCTTCTTTAAAGATTGGATTTCTCTTTAATTTTATGGGTCTATAATAAATAATTTTTTTTGTTCGTAAGTCAATATTGAAAATCCCTTTTGTTCCATATATTTTTAATATCTCAAGTGGTTCTAAACACCAAGATACGGTAATCATTCCTGTCACATCATTTTGAAAATTGAATAATACACTAGAAGTATCTTCATTAGTTATATCAATACAATGAGTATTGAAATTAATCCCTTTAATTTCAGAATATTCCCCTACAAGGTATCTGAGAAGATCAATACAATGTACCCCTAAATCTAATAGAACTCCTCCACCTGCCTTTTCAGAATTAAAAAACCATTTCTCTTCTGATATTGCTTGCCAAGATTTATAGGGACCATAATGGCTAAAATGATAATCGACAAGAAGTAATTTACCAATAATTTCATTAGCAATAATTTTTTTAATTAGTGGTAAACATGAAATATATCTCTTTTGGAATGACGTAAAAAAGATTAATTCTTTAGTTTTTAACCTTTTTTCTACCTCAATTAATTGTTTATTTGAGATACATATAGGCTTTTCGCAGAGTATGTTAATATTATTATCAATTGCTTCAATTGTCATGGGAGCATGGAGAAAATTTGGTGTGCATATACTCACAACATCTAAATTTTCATTTCTTAGCATATCGTGCCATTCATCCCCAATATAAATCTTTGGAATATTAAATTTATCAGCGGCATTTTTTGTATGTTTGAAAGTACGAGATGCAACAGATACTAACTCACAATTAGGATTCTTTTGATATCCCTCTAAATGAATAATGCCAAATCCTCCAGCTCCTATTAAACCTATTCTTAATTTCTTAATTGATTATCACATGAGTGAAGTGAATTAATAATATAAAATTAATTAAATAGAGAAGATATAAATATAAATTATGCTAAAGCAACTTCGTATAAAGGAACTTCTTTTCGCTTTTTAGCATCATAAAGAGGAAGACCAGATTTTTTGAAGAATTCTGGCGATTTAAATTTTAGAATAACAATAGAACAGGGACAGGATACTTTCATTGATGCCACTCGCAATCTATCTCTAACTAAGGGGAGATTTCTTAAGGATGTGCCTACTTCACAAATTATTGAGCCCGCACGAACTCTAGCACACACACCTGTGGAGCGTCCAAATGAGTTTCGCATTCCACTTTGTACTCGATCAGCTCCAGCAAATGCTAACATCCGATTTTCACGATATTTTTGATATGGTATTGGTCTTACTCTGAATCTATAATTGGATCTACCTAAATTTTTTTGTAAAGCACTATTTACCGTGATACGAATCGCTTCAAGAGCGTTTGAAGATATTTGAATTTGATTATCACATTTCAGGCCAATTACCAGCTCAAAATCTTCCCAAGGAACCAATTTTGCTCCTCCCCAGTATCTTTGTATCTTTGATTGAGTTCCACCACGAGCATATTCCCTCCTACGATTAGATGAACGTTTGTATTGGTAGGGACGTCTACTCCAGCTTGAGTAACATCTCCAAGGTCGCCGATGAGCCATTTATCTTCCTCTCGTTTAAATTACTTTGTTAATTTTTTTTACAATTAATAAGAAATAAAAATAAATATACTTATTAAATTAATTCCATGAAGAATAGTTAAAAAATTTTATTAAAGTGAGATGCTAAGAAAGGTTTTTCGATAATATGATGGATAATTATACTGCTTTTATCAAGAAAATAGAATTACTATGTAAAGGCTTATATCTTGATGAAAAGCTAATTAATCATTATAAAGAGCAGGGTATTGAAATTAGTTTTGGGCGAAAAGGAGGGGCGGGGCCTTTAGGAGGACGGTATTTTTTATTTGAAAATGGAGTTTTGGTAAACGCTGCTCTTTGGAATAATATAAACAGGACAGATTTAGTCTTAAAGGAAAATTACGAAGGATATTTTGAAGTATTTAATATAAAAAAGAACGATTCTTTTGGTAAATTAAAACTTGTTCAAAATCCAAAATATTATAAATCGACTTATAAAACTTCTGATGGCATTCCAATGAAAAAAATCGCACTTGTTCATGGTGTAGATTGTTTAGCAAGCACAATATATCAACAATGTGTTTATTGGGCGTGCGGGGAGGGATGTAAATTCTGTGGAATTGAGTTGAGCTTACATTCAGGAGATACTATTTTAGAAAAAACCCCGCAACAAATGATTGAAGTAATTGAAGTAGCCAAAAAAGAAAATAGATGCACTCATATGACATTAACTAGTGGTACAGATGAAACAAATGATAAAGGTGCTAATCGATATATAGAGCTTTTAACGGAAATTAAAAAACATTATCCTGATCTTCCTTTACATGTTCAGATCGAGCCATTAGAAGATTTAACTTATATTCATAAATTAAAGGAGGCTGGAGCTGATACAATTGGAATACATATTGAAGTGCTTGACGATGCCATCAGAAAAGAAATTACACCTGGTAAATACCATATTCCGTATAAACAATTTGAAAGAAATTGGGAATATGCTCTTGAGATATTCGGCAGTAACCAGGTGGAAACCTATGTTTTGACTGGATTTGGAAAAGATAATAATAAATTAATATCTGATATAGAAAAAGTAGTTTCTTTAGGCATAATCCCATTTATAACACCCGTGAGATCTATTCCGGGAAGAAGGGATTTACCTTTAACCGATCACACACTATTAATTAAAATTTATCAGAAAGCAGCTAACTTTATGAAACAATATGGAGTGAATCCATTGGAAAATAAGGCTGGTTGTGTGAGATGTGGAGGTTGTTCAGCTATAAACGAAGCATATAAAGTTATCTGAATTATCTTTTTATTTCGTTATAACAAAAAAGCGGCAATCCTATAATACATCCAATTCCAAATCCAATCCAAAAAGTATTTAAATTAGCATTATCCACAAGTGTTATTCCCATTATTCCAAACATTAATCCTGAAATAAGTATTATAGATAAAACTATTATTAAATTAAATTTACTAATTAACTTTCCTAATTTTTTAATATTATTAGATTCACATTTTTCACATGTTATATTGTACTTTTTGATTTGATTTTTCGTCCATTCAAAGCCACTCCATTTATGACCACATTCTTCACATTGATATTCACTCGTTCTACTCTCTCTCATTATTGACGATCTTCCTTTTTCTATATTTTTATTCTAAAATATGAATTTTTAAAAAATAAAGTTTTCTACGGAATATGAAGGTTGAGGAAAAAATTCTAATATTAATAAAAAAAGTTAATAAATTTATTTTATTATCAAAATTGAAGATTTATATTATTAAAGAGATTTAGTGGAAATTTTTATTATAATTAATTAAATAGGAATAGATTTATGACTGAAATTGATGAAAGTAAAACTTTAAAACCGACTAAAGGAGA
>JBHLPZ010000024.1:0-23066 GCA_048885325.1 Candidatus Odinarchaeota archaeon | reverse complement strand
GAGCTGTTCTTCTATAATTGATTGGCTTCACTAAAAAAATCAAATTTTTTACTTTACCTCTTACCCGCTTTTTTTGGCAAGTAGATTAAGTTATAATTAATTATACTAAAAATTATGGTAAATTTATAAACCTTGTAAACGATGTCCAATTTTCTCATAAGTCGAAAAAACAAAAAAATCAAAAAGGCTAATGAGAATAAATTCAATGATAAATAAAATATCATATTTAAAATTATAAAACCACATATAAACAGTGCTAAAAGTAAAAGAAAAGGGAATGCTATTAACTGTAAATAATTCCAAATAGTTTTTGCTTCAACCATTGATTCTGGTTTAAAGTTGATATCCATGTTATGAACGGCTGCTATTTTTGAATATGACTTTCCATATTGTATATACTTTTTAATGTTTTCAAGAATAGTTCTTTTTCCATGATGAATTACAAGTCCCTTTGGTACATAAATTAGTTTAAATCCTTTCTTTAATGCCCTCCATGAAAATTCTAAATCTTCAATTCTATAATTTAAAAAACCACCAGTATGTGTCAATAGATCCTTTTTAAATAACATATTACTTGAATTAAGGAAATTGACAGGGGACTTTTTATTAAGAACTTTTTCGACTTTTATAGATGGATTTAATTTTCTTTCTGCCCTATCACAAAATTCAACTTTTCCGCCAACGATGTCATATTCATTCAAAAAAGGGACCAAATCATTTAACCAATTTCTTGAAACAAAGCAATCAGAATCAGTTAAAGCAATAATATCGTTTTTTGCCTTATTAATGCCAATATTTCGAGCTTTAGCTGATCCAACTGACTTATTTAATATCACGGATTTAATGGGATATCTTTTTAATAGATTTTTGGTATTATCCGTTGAACAATCATCAACAATTATTATTTCATAATCGGGATAATTCAAATTAGAGAGATTTTTAATTAAATTAGGTAAGAGAGGCCCTCTATTTTTTATAGGCACAATGATTGATACGGGTTCTAAAACTGAACTCATTAATGTTTTTTAATATTATTAATTATTTTAATCTATTCTGATTGAAGGAACTTAAATTACTTATAAACAATATGAAAAATAAAATATTAAGGAAATTGGGAATAAGTTATTTAAAAAGAATTCTCAGAGTAATTAATGGGCCTGTATTTGTCAGCATATTTTTTACTCGAAAATGTAATTTTAATTGTTATTATTGCGTAACCTCAAAAAACATACAAAAAAATGATATCTCATTAAAACAATGGAAAGATATAATAACCCAAATTTATAACCATGGATGTCGATTTATTACAATATATGGTGGAGAACCAACCCTTCGGTCAGATTTAGGTGAACTAATAAAGTATTGTATAGATTTAAATATTTTTACTCATGTGGTAAGCAACGGCTCTCTATTAAATGAGGAGCTACTTGAGGAATTTGCATCCTATGGCTATTTCCTTTTAGGTATAAGTATTGATGGGTTTTCAGAAACGAATTTTAGTCCCAAAGTATATCGTCCCGAATTAATCGAATTACTTCATAAAATAAAAGAGAAGTATCCTGACAATATAGATTATAGCATTCATATTATCCCTACCAAAGAAAATATAGATCAAGTTAAACCCTTAATAAAAACCATTAACTCTAAATTGGAATGTCGTTTTTCAATAGATCCTGTACATTCATCATTGAACCCAGACGAAGAGTATAAATATAGAAGTTATTGTCCAGATTTACTAATAAAAAAGGAAGATATGGATCGAATTAGAAAAATGATTCAATTTTTAAAGAGACAGGGGGTTCAATTCTTTTCTCCTAATATTTATTATTATTATATGAATAAATGGTACCAAGGAAAATATTCTTGGAACTGTGATGCTGGAGATCTATATTATGCAATTGATAATGATGGGACTGTAATGCTCTGCGAGGATGTTAGCACATCTATCCCCTTTAGTGATTATATCAAATTATCGCATAGGAAACGAGTTAAAGCAATTAATAAATTTAAATTTGAATATTGCGATTGTTTTAAACCATGTTATTGGAATCCAACTAATCTTGTTAAGCACCCAATTAGAAATTTAAGATACCGAAATAAATTAAAATAAATGTTTTTAAATGCCATTTATTAAGATAAATCAATTTAAAGTTTTTTATCACGAGAATACAGTATCAAGTATACCTCTCGTATTTATTCATGGATGGCTAGGGAGCTCAAAAGAATGGATTCATCAATTATGTTATTTTCATTTTAAAGAACGTATTGTCATATTAGATTTACCTGGATTTGGAAAGTCAGATAAACTAAAAGCAAACTATTCTATTGCATTTTTTACTAAACAGATATTAAATCTTCTTAAATTACTTGGATATAAAGAAGTTATTCTTATAGGACATTCTTTAGGAGGAATGATAGCTTTAAATATTACCCTTCAAAATCCAAAATTAGTTAATAAATTAATCTTAATTAGCTCTAGCGCCGCAATTGCTCAATCATTTAAAGATAAATTTAAATTATTTTGGGTGAATCTGATTTTTAAAATAGTTTATAAAAAATTCTTGAAAAATATTGTTAAACAGATTCTCTTACCTGAATATAAAAATCGAGAATTAAAAAAGCTCTATGCTAATGCATTAAAAATCCCTAAATCGATAGTTTTAAAAACCTTCAAAAATATGACCTCCAAATTTAATATAAAGAATCAATTGTTTAAGATTTCTCAACCAACCCTGATCATCTATGGAAATGAAGATTCTGTATTTTCTCACTCAATTTTTAGTGAGTTAGGTGATTTAATTCCTAATTCAGAGTTATTTAGTATTGAAAATGGCTCACATAGGGTGATGGTTGACAATTATGAAGAGGTTAATAAAATTATTGATGATTTTATAAAAAGATGAATTAATACTTATCTACTTCACCTTTTTCTTGTTCATTTAATTGCCGAATAACTTTAGCAGGAACACCATGAGCAATAGAATATGGGGGGATATCCTCCGTTACTACCGAACCTGCTCCAATTATCGAACCTTTACCAATTGTAACACCTGGTAATATAAGTGAATATGCTCCTATTCTTGCGTTTTCACACACTTTAATAGGTCCAAAGCTGAAGGTTCCATGTTTTATATGCATTGCATTATGAGTTAACATTTTTACTCCAATCCCGCAACCACTCCCATCTTCAAATTCAATTAAATCAGGTAAGAGAGGATCGGGCGCTGCTTTTTGAGAAATATGGCAATTCTTTCCTATTTTCATTCCTGTAAAGCGAAATAACTTGTTTCTGGCTCGTGGCCATCCAATTAAATAGGTAATAATCAAAGATATTACATGGTTAAAGGCACCTTTTACAAACCAAGAAATAGAAAAACCTTTACTTTGAAGATATTTTGCAATGATCAACATTGGTATGGGTGTAAAGATATGTTCCTCGGTGTCGATATTAATATATGTGATTTTACCCTTAACTTGAACCTCATAATCGGGCTTATTATGCTTCCATACTTTTTTTGCTTTTAATAAATCTTTAAAAAATATAACGAAATCTATATTTACTAAAAATAGAACTAAGCTCAATGCAAAATTTATTGGCAAAAAAAGTATAAATAGCATTAATCTTGTATTAAGTGTTAAAACATGATTAAATAAGATACTAAAATATGTAAAATAAGATGCTATGAAAGTAATTACTACAAATCCTAATAGGCTAAAAATATAGAGTATTGAACCAGTTAATTGCTTAGATTTTGCTAAATTATACCCTAAGACATACAATACAAGTAAAAATGTAAAAGCGATAAAAATTCCACCGTAGATATATGTATTATATTCATAGAATATTAATGATAACCAAGGTACTATGTATTCATATATTGTACTTATCCAAGGAATTGAAAAATATAATCGATTGATTACAAATAAAATAAGCACTCCAGAACTTACAATTAAAAAAATGAATGGAAGTACAAATCCTTTCTTCATTTTAATTCAATAATAAAATTATTACCTTTTAAAATACAAAAAAATCATATATTATTAATACATGAATGATTTAGAATATAATAATCATTCTGCTTACAAAAAGTAATATGAAAACAATTAATACAAAGAATAAACCAAAAATTTCAGTTATTATCCCCACTTATAATGAAGAAGGTAATATAGAGGAAACATTAATAGCTGTTAAGAACCAGATATGTGGTTTTCCATATGAGATTGTTGTAGTAGATGGCCAAAGTTCCGATAAAACCATTGATGTAGCCAAAAGATTTGCGAAAGTATATATATCGCCACAAAAGGGTAAAGCTTATCAATTAAATTATGCTGCTCCAAAAACATCGGGAGAGATACTCTTGTTTTTAGATGCAGATACATTGATGGGACCCTTTTTCTTACAAAAGATTTACACAATTTTTCAAAAAAAAAAGAATCTTTTTGCCTGTAGTGCTAGAATTAATTATTATGATGGCATTGCTTTTTCATTTAAAATTGGTTCTTTAGTATGCACCATTACAAAATACTTTTTTCAAAGCCTTGCTGTTCATCTATACTATTTTTTTAAAAGTCTATTTGGATATCCTGAGCTTTCTGGAACTAACATGTTTGTTAGACGAGATATTTTCTTTAAAGCAGGAGGATTTAAGCAACCACCGCATTCCTTAGGAATTGATAAAGTTTTCTCAGATTCTCTAATATATGTGACTAGAATTTTAAAAAAAGGTAAAGTGAAGAGCTTAAATTTTGTTTCAGTATTAACCAGTGGAAGAAATTTAACAGTTAAACGTAGCTTAAAACGAGTTAGCCTATACTTTTCAAAGAAAGATATTTATTATGAATTAGCAAAAAAAATTGAATAAAGTAAATTTTATTCCCAATCTATCCCATATTTTGATTAATAGATGAATACTATATTAATTTATCCCCAACTTGAATTTACAGAGACCCAAATTCCCACTCCACCTTATTCTATTCTATTTATTGCTGATTACCTGATTAAAAGAAACCTCGATGTAACAATCTTTGATTTACGGTTTGATTCACTCTCTCACGTCATAAACGCCATTTCCAATAATGAGCCAGAATATATAGGCATCTCTGTAATGACTGGTCCACAGATTTATCATGCATTAAAAGTGTGCGAAGCCATCAAAGAACAATTTAATAACGTTAAAATTGTATGGGGTGGTATCCACTCAACCATTCTTCCGACACAGACTCTTCAAAATAATTTAATAGATTTTGTCGTTAGGGGAGAAGGTGAAAAGCCTTATTATGAACTTGTAAGTAGAAAAAAAAAAAGTCAAGTCAAAGGCCTTTCAATTAAAAAAGGTAGAAAAATATATCATAATCCTAATTCTGACCTTCTAAACAGCGTTGAAATAAATAAGTTAAGTATCCCATGGGAATTGATAAATTCAAAGCATTATATAAAAAATGGAAATTTCAATATGATAACTAGTCGTGGCTGTCCGTTTGGATGTTCTTTTTGTTATAATACATTATTTCAAAATGTATGGAGGGGATGGACTGCCGCGAAATGCATTGAAGAACTTGATAAATGCCTAGATTTTGGTGTTAAAAAAATCAATTTTTATGACGATTATTTTTTTGCAAACATGGAACGAATTAAAGCTCTTTTTAATTACTTTAAAAATAGAGACATCATATGGAAGGCAGAATTACGTGTTGATCACTTAAATTCTTCATTAGCCAAAGAAGCAAAAGAGCACGGCTGTAGTCAGTTGTATTTTGGGGTAGAATCTGGTTCTCAACGAGTATTGGATATTTTGAATAAAAGAATTTTAATAAAAGACATAATCAGAAGTGCTAGAATTACAAAAGCTCTAGATATTGTTGCAGATTATAGTTGGATGATTGGTGTGCCAGGAGAAACAAAAAGTGATATAAAAAAAACCATATTTTTAGCAAAGAAAGTTAAAGAGATCAACCCTGATTGCGAATTTTCAATTAAAATACTCTTTCCCTATCCTAAAACACCAATTTATGATGAAGCTATAAAAATGGGATTCAAGGCTCCACCTAATCTCCTTGGTTGGGCGAAAATTAGAAGAGAACGTGCGCAAAAATATTTAAAACACAAAAATCTCCTTGAAATGATATCAATTACAAGTGCAATTGTGGGTAAGAAAGTTTTTGAACAAGAATATATCCCAATTCTTAAGCTAATTAGAATTATAGCAGACTTTAGGTGGAAAAACGAAATTTTCAGTGTTGGATTCGAAAATTTTTACTTTAAACTTTTTAGAAATATTATTGAGAAAAAAATTAGAAAAAAAGATTCTCTTGAATATGACCCATTTTCACATAAAATAGTCTCAATAAGGGAAGAATAAAATTTTTAGAAATCCTTCAAAATGATAGTTAGGAATAAAATCTTATTAGAAAAATTAAAAAAGAAAAAAATAAAGAGATTGTAATCTCTAAAATTTAAATGATTATAATTAGATTCTTGAATCGCTCATAGGAGGACTTGTTCCCACTCTATTACGTTCATAAATTTGAGAGAAAATATTAAAGAAATCTGCCTGTCTTTGTCTAAAATGAGGTTTTGGCTCTTCCTTATTTTGCTGTAATATTAGTAACCATTTCTTTTGTTTGGGATTACCCTTACCATCGATTATTAGTTCACCCTTTTTTCTTCTATTTACCCATAATATTATGACACCAGATTTTTTTTGTTGAATATGACCTACATCATGCCATCGTACCCATTTACTTTTTCCCATAGACATATATGACCCTCTCATGTACGTGACTTGTATTCTCCAGGCGAATCCGTTGTCACTCACTACTAAAAAACCATTCTCTTTACTAAGCCTACATTTTGAAGTAATTATCGGGTCACCCACATCGTCTTGACCCATCATTTTTTCATATTTCTCAACTCTATCGGGAGAAACCTCCCAACCTTCCATTATTGGCATTTTAATTCACTTTAAATTTTTAATTTCTGGATTTCATTTAATATTATTATATCATATCATTTTATAAATAATTTCCTAAAAAATTTAATTAAAAATCCAGAGTTTATAAAAAGAATAAGCTTAAATTAATTTAAAATCATAATTTATACCTATATAATGAAAATTGTATTGACCTTTGATATTGAAAGAGATATTCCAAATGTTTTAAATACGTATTTCGGAGTAAAAGTTGGTCTATTGAAAATATTAAAACTTTTAGACAATTTTCATATTAATGCCACTTTCTTTTGTACTGGAAATGTTGCTAAACATTTACCAGCATACATAAGATTAATTGAGCGTAAGGGTCATGAGATCGCATGTCATGGGTTAAGTCATGAACGATTAAACCAATTAGGTTTGAAAAAATGTCAAGAATCACTCTCTCAAAATAAAAAATTAATAGAAAATATTTGCCAAAATTCAGAAATTATAGGGTTTCGTTCACCATATCTAAATCCTCCACAATACTTATTCAAGGTATTAAATAATTTGGGATTTAAATATGATTCATCAATTAAATCTCATAAAAAGATACAATTTTACCAAAATTGTAATAATGGAATTCAAGAATTTCCTCCTTCAAATTATAATATCCTTTTTAGAATTCCTATTAAAAATTCTCTTTTGCTCAAATGGATTTTTAAAAAAAAATTAATAATCTTATATTTTCACCCTAAAGAAGTGCTAAATATGAAAGATATAATACGCAATCAATTGAGCGCGTTTAATAAATTCCTCAATCTTTCTTATAGACCAGATCGTTGGTTTTATACAGGAGATATATTTAACACCAAAATTAATAATTTTATCAGGGATTCTCTACTAAAAAAAGCCGAATTTCTTACATTAAAACAATTATACTTTCAAGAGAGACATTAAGATCTGATTTTTAAAAAAATATATGATAAAAGCATTATTTCTACTTCTAATAATAATAAGGTATAAAATTGTGTCAATCTCGGATAAAACTTCTAAGTATCAAAGAAAAAATTCAATAAGTAATAATTCAACTGAAAACTATCGGGTTTGGCCATTATTTATGCTCTCATTTATTCGCTTATTTTATGTTTCGATTTTTGAGAGAGCTCTCCAAAATTATCTTTATAGAGTCATACTTATTAGTGAGAGTACCTTAGGGGTTATATCTTCTGCTGGAAATATTGCTTATATTTTTGCTCCTATAATTGGTCAATTTATTACCTTAAAGTTAGGTATTAAGAATTCTCTTATATTATCTTGTGTGCTTACACCAATATTGACTGGAATTCAAATAATATATTTTGAACCTTGGTTTTTAATTATGTGTCGTATATTTTTAGGAATATCATTAGGAGTGTTTTGGCCGAATTGTTTTAATTTATTAAGTAGATGGCAAAAAGTAAGTAATATAGAGAAATCTAATAAAAATTTTAAACATTTTAACTTTTCATGGAACTCTGGATTTCTTCTAGGACTTCTTGTAGGGTATACCTGGGCATTTGTTTGGAATGATTATTTTGCTATGATTGCTTCTTGGGGCATATCTTTCCTACTAATCCCGGCTAGCTTGTTCTTAAAAAAAGAATCAAAAGTGTTACTATCAAAACAAGAGCCACACATTCAGGTAGATTCTACGATTTCTCATATAGAAATAAAGGGGAATACCCCAATGATTATTTATCCCATATTGTTTTCATGGATTGGAATAACTTTTTTGGCAATCTCAAAAGCAAATTTTCTCTTTTCATATCAAATTTTTTTAAAAACTCTAGGAATTACTTCCACTCCAACTTACCTTGTTCAATTTGGGATTCAAGCATCTCAATTAATAGGCTTAACTTGGATCAATTCCATGAAAGTATATAATAGAAAGATTTCTGTATTAATAAGTATAATTTTTCTTATTTTAATCTCAAGCTTGATTATCTTTTTTGATGATATTTGGTTTATTTCAACATTAAGCATTTCAACGGGTCTTTTCTTCGGACTAATTCATGGAACTTCGATGAAAATTATGCTTGAGCATGGAACAGCAAAAAGTACAACAAAATACTCAACTATAAATGAAATTTTAATAGGAATTGGCTTTGGATTAACACCTATTATCGCAGGATACGTAGCTGAAATAAATATTTACTTTATGTTCCTATTTCTTTCAATAATGGGGCTAATAGTATTAATCTTCTTAATATATCTTTCTCGAAATGTTAAGAAGTAAATTCAAAATTCAAAATTAAGATATTTATCTGAATATTATTGTAATTTTTATATGAGTACCAGTTGTTCTAAATAAAAAGAATGAACAATTTTTGAGACTAAACAATGCAAATCCAGTCTGCTCTCTCCTATTTTGATCGCAAGATGGGCCCTTCAGTTTTCTATTCTTATCCGGAAAATAAGTTGAAGGAAGAAAGTGCTCTAGTTATTGCCAATTTAATGGATCAGATCATATCAGAAGGTTTTTTTACCCATTCTTTTAACTCATCTTACACAATGAATTATTATTTCGAAATTGATTCAAAATGGGCTCGTGGTAATAAAGAATTCCTTATGATTTCGGTAATTTTTAATCAGCCTCCATTACTCAAAACTGAAAAGGCAATATTCAATCTCTGTATTGAATTTTCAGAATGGTTAAAGACCAAAAAGGAAATCTTTACAGCATTTTATGAAAGAACGAGCTTTTACAATCAAAATTCTGAAAAAGAAATTAAATACAATATAGATTTAGTTAAAAGCTGGATAAGAGAGTTTAATTCAGCAATTCTCGATGAAATTGAAGGTTCTCTTGAAGAAGAAAATATAATTTCATTATTAGAGAGAAATGACGTCATACAAACTTTAGAACTCTTAGGCACTAAACCTGTGCCAATTATCGAATTAAAAGCTTGGTATAATGAAAAATTTCCTCACACTAATTTCTATAAAATACTAACCACCCTTTTTAGAAATCATTTAGTTTTCATACCAAAAATAGGGGGGAGAAGGAAACCTCCCTTTAAAATACAAATTAAAAAAGAAATTAAGACAATTGTAGGTTTAATAAGCCTTAAGAACAGATTAATCAAGAAGTACATACAAAATAATCAAATTAAAGATAATAATGTCCTAGAAAGAAATACTCAAGAATTCCATAAATTTCTGGAAAAAGTTTTTTCTGAAAAACAAGTAATATAATTCTTTATCCTTGAAAATTAATGATTTTTGAAACCTACTCTAAAAAGAGTTTTTTATTTACTTTCTTTCAATTTCAATTGCTTTTCTAATGATTTAATCTCTCTGTTGATTACCTTCATCTTAGTATTCTTCTCTTTAGCAATTGCTTTGATTTCTTTCTTTAAAGTTCCTGCTTTCTCCTTCATTAATGAATTACATTGCTTTTTTAAATCATTCATGAAAGAAACTAATTTATCCTTTTCCAAATTCAATATTTTAATATTTTCATTTAATTCATCTAATCTTTTTTGTCCAATTTGCAGTTTCGATTCATTCTCACTAATTTTAGGATCAAATCCTTCATTAATTTTATTTTTAATATAAGCCTCTTTCTTTTTTGCCCCCTCTTCTACTTCCATAATTTTACTTGCTATTTTATTAATTTGATCCCTAAGTTCTTCCTCCGACATCTCAATTACCCTGATTTTATAGTTTCTCTCTCTTCTTGATAAAGTAAATGAGTATTATTAAATACCTTATAATGTATCTTTATTTTAATTCTTTATATTTCAGTAAATTTTTCAATAATAAATTAAAGGATTACTATTTTTTTATTTACTTTCGTTTCAACAACACAGATTCTAGAAGATTATGATAATTTTAAAAATTTGAAATTTATCTTATATTTGTCGGGGTTATTAATTATAATTATGATTTAATTTGATATTTTTATGGTATATTTTCAAGTTAGTCGAGTAGGATTTAACTGCGGAATGGATAAAAGTAAGTGTAATAATTACCCAGATGGCTGCACAGAATGCATTAAAGCTCAATTTGTTAAATTTGGGTTTGATGTTAGTCAAAACATAAAAATTAATTTAATTGATTCTGAAGAAAAAAGAATTCAAATGTTTCAAAATTTAATCTGGCAAAAATTTTTGGATGTCTTAAACATTAAACATATTTTATTGATAATAAAAAATACCGGATTACCTATAGTGGATTATCCACTTTCAGGAGCAGGAGTAGATGTTGGGTTTTTAACAGGGTTCATTCAAGCAAACATCACTTTTTCAGAATCGGGTAAAATTTCAAATGATACTACTGAGCATATACCGAATCATAAATTCTATGAACTCCAATATGAAAGATTTAATATTTTGTTAAAAAACGGTAAATTCATTAGAATATGCTTAGTTTTAGATCAAAAAGCTTCTAAGAGTCTAAAAAACCTTGTAAACGACTTTTTAACAGATTATGAAACAAGATATCGAGATAAACTTGAAAAACTCATAAAAATGGGGGTCCTTGAATTTGATGATACGATTGATTTTATCATAGACACTTTTAATATAAAATTATTGTTCCCGATGGTTCTTACTCATACGATTTTGCCCAATAATGTGGAATCTATCAATAAAAATTATATTCAAAAGGCTATAGTGGACTTTTCAAAAGAAATTTTAGCTTCTAGACAAGTCTTTTTTATCAATAATCTCCTAAATAAAGTTCAAAAAATTGTTAACATCGACGCAAGTATTATTCTTTATGAGATTTATCAGCTTCTAATGAGTAAAGTAATTATCCCGACAAATATAGAAACTGCCGCAAATAAGATTAAAAAGTTCCACGAATTACGCGCTACTAGAATCGCAAGTAATGAACTAATTTCTCCTATAATTGCAAATGATAATGCAGTAAATGAACTAAAAGAAAAAGCTACTACTATGAGCGAAGAAGAAGCTAGAAAGTTAATGGAGAATTTTATTAAGAAAGCAGAGACTGCAGAAAGGGCTTTAGTATATAAAGAAGCACAGAAGGAGTATGAAAAGGCTCTTTATTTAGCAACAGGGTTTGATTTTAAACTTGATATTGGTAGAATCTCATTTATGGTTTTAGAACTTGATAAAAAAATAAAAAATATCGAACTTAATTATGCTCTTGATGCGGGAGAGAAGGCAGAGAAAAAGAAAGACTATATAAATGCTATTAACAATTTCAAACAAGCACTAAGAATTATAGAATTTTACGGAAACGAATCCAAAATCAAAAAAATGGAAAAAAGAATTGCAGGCCTTCAAAAGTACGTATAAAACTCCTTTTTCTAAAAATTATTTTTTCTTGTTAGCATTAGAAACTTTTTCAAGAACTTTTTTTATAAAATCAATCTTAATGGGATTATGTTTCTTAATCTTTTTAAATAAATGATGAGCATTACTGTTATCAGGATTTATCTCTAATAAATGTTTACAGAAATCTAAGGCATAATCATACTCACCCATTTCATAAGTGTGTAAAGTTAATTCATACCAGGCTTTAGTATTAGATTGGTCTTTTTCTATCGCAATATGAGATAATTGATTGAACTTTATTAAATCCAGAATATACTCTGATACTTTTTTTGCCGGTTTTATAGCTCCCTCATGGCCATCGCATAATATATCAGCTTTTAAATCTATTAGTTTTTGCATTGAGTCAAGATAATCATCTATATTGCCATCAAAAATCTTTAATGACGATCCTCCAACATCTCCACCAAACAATATTTTTTTTTTACCCATTTCTAAGTAATATGCTACAGCTCCCGGCGTATGCCCTGGCGTATGAATACACTTTAACTTATAGTTCCCAAAAGTTAAGATTTCATTATCAACTTTAATTTTTTTAGATATTTTGATTGGAGTATAATGATATCCCGGATAAGTTTCTTCAATAGATTTCTGCTCTAGTTTTTGCTCAATCTTTTCAGCATCTCGTTCGTGCGCATAAAATTTAATATTCGGATTAAACTGTTTAAGTTCATGACAAGCGCCATAATGATCCAAATGACCGTGGGTGATAAGACAATGGTTAAATTCCTTAGGAGAAAAACCATTTTTCTCAATTTCTTCAATAAATTTAATATAAAGACCAGGATCAATTAATACCAATCCATCACTGCTTTTTGTATCAATTATATATTTGATACTATCGAAAGCGGCGTCACTACAAGATTCAATATAATAAATATTGTTTAGGATCCTCTTCATTTTCAATTTTTAAATTCTTATTCTTAATTTTAATCTTTAAAATAATTAATTTTATTGGTTTAGATATAGGAATCGTTCTAAATAGTATAACCAAACCTGCCCATGAGGATTATTCAGTATCATTTCGTTTGCATGTCCTGCAAACGGAAACTCTATCCTGCAACATGTTACCCCTGCATTATCCATAGCAGTTTCAATCTCTGCAGACATGTAGGGACGAACTAAAACATCAGACATACCTTGGAAAATGAGAGCAGGTGGATCATTTGAATCGACCAATTCTGAAGGGGTAAAAGCTTCAAAAATATTTGAAGATGAATTATAAGGGACACCTAAAAGTTTCTCCCCTAGTCCCTCAGCAACCTCTCTCATGGAATTTGCAGGATAAAGTGGGACAATCGCTCTTATAGTTAAATTATCAGCAAACGTATTGTTATAATATTCAGAATAGATGCCCTCTCCTTCATTGTATCCAAAACCTACAACTCCCGTAAGATGACCACCAGCAGATCCTCCCATAATAAAAACACTCTTAAGATTTGCATTATAGGTGTTAGCATATTCTGAAGCCAATTTTTTAGTAAAATTTCCAATATGTCGTACTTGGTCAATAACCGTAACATTCTCACCGATATTTTGCTCATCATAGCCCGCAAGAGCAAAATATTCCCTTAATTCAGGCAAATCAATTAGTCCATATTGTATATCGAAAATAATATACCCTTGAGCCGCAAGGTATTTTATAATGGGTAATCCTTGTCCGCGATCCCCAGTTGCCCATCCCCCGCCATGAATCATTATAATAATACTTCTATTTCCAGGAAGATTCGGATTATCTTCTTTTGGCATATAGACGTCAAAAAGAAGCCTGATCTCTCCATCATTATAATATTCAATATCTTTTTCTACTAAACACTCAGCAAGAGGCCATCCAAGAAAAGCAGCTCCAAAAGAAAAAGGAGATGTTAAGAAATAATTCTTTTTTACCTCTTCAGGAATTTGATCTTCCCAGTTTTCACCATAAGCAGCAACAAATTCTGATTCTCCATTAGAAATAGATTTTGGAGTTGCTATAAGAGGTAAACTCATAATGAAAGTAAGTGAAAGCCCAATTATTGCAACTGCATAATAAATTTTGCGTCTTTTCTCTTTATTAATCAATTTTAGAAACAAAATAGTAGTTGCAAGAAATATAAAAATTTGATATACTAAAATCTGTTGTACTATAACAGCAATTAACCTTGAAAATGGATCAAATCCTCCTGTAAACAATATATAAGCAAAATAAAACCCGACTATAAAAATAATCATACAGAATATCCTTAAAATTACTTTTCCAATTCGAATTTTATTCAACTTTTAGTACACCTCGTTTTTCTAAATTCTTAACATCAAGATAAGCCAATAATATACCGAAAATTGCGATACCAATTAAGGCTAATAATGCTAAAATATAGGATATTATTATAGGAGGATCAATAAACGATGTAGTTATACTATTGATTGTAAAAAAGAACATTGCAAAAATTATGAAAGCCAAAAACCCATAACTAAGTAAATTCATCTTTCTACCCATAATCTCCGATTTCATAAGAATCCGATCATTGATATAAACGAGTAACAAATTTAGAATCCAAGAAATAAACATAATAATTCCTTGGATATTCCATAACCAAAACAATGCTGTTGTAGATAATACATAATAAAATATTCCTAAAATCATACTAATTAAGTTTAATGCTATAACTATTAAACAAAAATATTTCAGCTGTTGTTTGGTTATTTTCATTTTTTCTTTTAGTATTTTTATCAATTTGAAAATGATGGTAATTCCAAAACTTCTGTCACTATTTTTTCTTCTTCAAAAATAGCGTTAGCCTTTTCCATGAAGTCAGTAATCTTAATTTGTTGGGGACATTTTTCTAAGCATTCTCCGCATTGAATACATAGTATTGCAGCACCTTCAACTTCTTCTCCTTTTTCCTTCAATGTTTTTAATTCATCTTGAGATTTTACCATTCTATTGTAGAAGGATAAGATTCTATCTTTGCGTTCTTTACCCCAATATGCAATCTCGTTTATAAAAAAAAGTACGCGAGGAATATCTACTCCATTCGGACATGGCATGCAATATCCACAGCTAGTACACGGAACGATATTGCTCTTCTCATAGGTAGATCTTAATTCTGAAATTGTTTGTAATTCATCATCTGTTAAACTATTAATTCCTGAATTGTTTGCAGACTCAATATTTTCAATAACTTGCTGCATAGTACTCATACCACTTAATACTACTGAAACTTCAGGGTGATTCCACACAAATTGCAATGCCCAATCTGCCATAGTCCTTTTAATTTGAGATCTATCTAAAATGCTTTTAATTTCTGGTCGAGTATTTAGTTTATTTTCTGGAATTGCTAGCTTTCCACCCCGAATTGGTTCCATAATTATTACAGCAATATTTTTACTTGCAGCATATTTTAACCCTTTAAGTCCTGCTTGATAGTTAATATCAAGATAATTATATTGAATTTGACAGCAATCCCATGGATAATAATCAATAATCTCTTTAAAAGTCTCAAAATTGTCATGAAATGAAAATCCAATGTATTTAATTAAATCTTGATTTTTTAATTCTTCCATTTTTTTAATTAAACCAAGATTTTTAATTTTTTCTAATCGATCCCTTGCTAAACCATGAAATAAGTATAAATCGGGATATGTTTGTAATCTTTTAACTTGTTTATTGAAATATTTATCTATATGTTCTGTTTTCCTAACTAACCATATTGGTACTTTTGTTGCTAGATAAACTTTCTCACGATAACCCCCTTTTAATGCCTCTCCCAAAAGTATTTCACTTCGACCACCATGATAAGGATAGGCAGTATCAACATAATTCACTCCATGCTCAATCGCATAACGAATCATTTTAATGGCCTCATCCTTAATAATTTGATACTTCTCATCTACAGGCAAACGCATTGACCCAAAACCTAATGCAGATACCTCCCAACCTAACGAACCCATCTTCCTATACTGCATAATTATCAATAAAAAAGTCCTTTTTGTAGTTAGATTTGTGATATTTATTAACTTTACGTTTAATATGATAGATATTTCCTATTTAATAACAAGAATATATTGTTGTTAAAAAATTGGGTGGAAATAATATAATTTAAAATTCTGAAAACCCAAACATAAAAAAAAATAAAACACTAAGAAACTGAATTCATTTATTATTCGTTAAATGCCATATTTAACATCTTTTCTGTTAAAACTTCGAATACCCTTTCTACATTTTTACCAGTCTTGCTAGAACATTCAATAAAGTCATCTAAATCCATTGATTTAGCAGCTTTCAAACCTTCTTCATATGATATTTCTCTAAATTCTTCTAAATCTGCCTTACCACCACTTAAAATAATTGGGAATCGTTCATGGGATCCATTCATAAGCGATAACCAATCATAAACATGAGAAAGGGAGGAATAATTGGTGACATCGTACAGTAAAATTCCGCCCATAGCACCACGAATATATTTAGGAAAGATAAACCGAAATCTTTCTTCGCCAGCAAAATCCCATATCATTAACTTAACTTGTACACTATCAATATCAAGACTTTTAGTTTCAAAATCAACTCCGATAGTCATTTGAGTATCTGGGATAAATAAGCCGGTCATAAATCTCTTTGTTAAAGCGGTTTTACCACTACCCGCATCGCCAAAAATGACTACTTTAAAAATCGCATCATACATATTTTTCTATTTAAAACCCTTATCTATTAGAAAATTTTGTCGAAATCCTAATTCAACAGTATTTAAATAAAAATAAGCCTATTTAATCTTTTTTAAATTTTATAATTTTAAATTTTTTATTTCAATTTAAGCCCTTCTTTAAAGGCATCGAAGTTTTTTTTCAAAATCTTTTCTGAAAATTTTTGTATTAAAGAGTTCTCAAGCTCTTTTTCATTTAATGGTAAAAACCTTACAATATATCCCAATATAACTATATTTGCTGTTTTTGGATCATTTACTAACTTTTCCGCTATATCTGTCGCTGGAATTAAGTAAATATTATCCGAATTTTCATGGAGAACATTAAATAAGTACTTTTCCGAGGGATATTCCGTATTAATTAATTTTTCTTCATATGTAGAAATAACTAATTTTGTTCTTTTATCAAGTTTTGAATATTTTAAAACATCAAAAATACAACTTTTTTCAGTTGCAATTATTATATCCGCTGTACCTATTAGTGGTATCGGAGCGCTCAACATGCTTCCGAAGCGAAGGAAGCACACGATTTTACCACCCCTTTGGCTAAGACCGTGGGTTTCAGCAGTTGTGACTTTATATCCCTTTTTTACTAAACTATCTCCTAAAATTTGTAATAAACTGATTAACCCTTGCCCACCTATACCTGTCATAACTATCGTAAAATTATCAAAAGTCATTATAATCCCTCTCTTTTAATAGCGTTATTTGGACAAATTTCTTCACAAATACCACAACCTAAACATAAGGTTGATTTAATATGCGCTGAATCATCCTTCTCAATTATTGCAGGGCACAAAAATTGGTTATAGCATATACCACAATTTGTACATAATTCCACATTAACAGATCTAACTTTAGGTTTATATCGCTTAATTACTTGCTGGATACATTCATCCCTTACCACTATAACCTGCAAACTTTTATTTTCCAATACATCAAGCCCTTTTTCATAGATAAGATTCTCTAGTTTAGTTTCATACTCCTGTTCATCGCTATCTTGATGTGTAATCATGTTAACAACTGTACCAGTACCTTGTAATAGCTTTTTCAATTTTATTGACTGCTTAGAAAATCCCTCTTTATAATATCGAGTATCACTTCCAGGATGAGGTTGTTGTCCAGTCATTCCAATCCATCCATTATCTAAAATTAATACTAAAATTGGAGCTTTATTATAGATTCCATTTAAGAGTGCAGGTATTCCAGAATGAAGGAAAGTTCCATCTCCAATAATAGCAATGCTCAAACTTCCATTGATTTGAGCAACACCTTGAGCCAATGCTATACTTGATCCCATACAATATTTAACATTAGCAAAAGATAGAGGGGGATATGCTAATAATGTATAACAACCAATATCTTGATAAAAGTAGATTTCCTTTCCAGTTTTTGATTTAATTTTAGTAATTGCTTGTTTTATTGCAAATCCCGTTGTTCTATGTGGACATCCAGGGCATAATATGGGAATTCTTCCTAATAATTTATAATCTTTCCCTTCTATTAAGTTTAAATCGAATTTTGGTGTAATATTTGTGATCTTAATCAGCGCTTGAACAATCTTAGTGGGATTTAATTCTCCAACAGACGGTAATAATGATTCGTCTTTCGAATAAGCAAAAGGATCTTTTCCATGAATTTTAACTTTTAATCCTTTTTTTTGAGCAATAGCTAAAACCTGGGTTTCGATATAAGCGTCATTCTCTTCTACAACAAATACTTGCTGAAGATGTTCAAGAAATTTTGCAATCTTTTGCACGGGTAGCGGATTTATAAAGCCAATTTTTAAGATTGGTGCTCTCAATTCAAGGAAATCCAATGATTCACAAACATAACTATAAGATACACCACTAGTTATAATTCCCAGTTTGTAGTCATTTTTGGTATTTTCATGTTCAATTTTGTTAATTGAACTTTTCTCTGACATTTCTAAAGCTCGATTCATTCTATTATATATCTGCTCTTCCTTTAACTTTAGAAAATAAAGTCTTGATGCTACATTAACCTCCTTCGATAAATCAAAATCGTCTTTAATTTCTGATCGCTTTACTTTTCCAATGATTACATTACTTCTAGCATGAGAAACCATCGTAACTGTCCTTATTATCACTGGGAGTTTTAATTCTCGTGAAATTTCAAATGCTTTTTTTGTAAACTCTAAGCATTCTTGAGGATTGCTTGGTTCTAGGGCTGGTACTTTAAAAAGTTTTAAATAATATCTTGAATCCATTTCTACGGCACTTGAATGTTGTTGGGGATCATCAGCAACCAAAATAACTAATGCGGAATTGCTGTTTTTTGGGTGTGTAGTTGCAAGAGCAAATAAAGGATCAGAAGCAACATTTAAGCCTACGTTTTTCATACCAACCATAGCACTTGCTCCCCTAGCATACGCAGCACCTGCAATTTCCATCGCAACCTTTTCGTTAATACTACTCTCCACCCATTTCATTCCTACTTCTTTAAACACTTCCATAAATATTTCCCCGACTTCTGAACTGGGTGTGCCCGGATAATAAGTATACACATCTATGCCACTCTCTAAAGCACCACGTACAATTGCTTCGTTTCCTAAAAAGAATTTTTCAGTCCCAGGTTTGCCTTTAACAATTTTATAATAACTCATAGCTTAAGAGCTCAAATTTATAATTTATTTGCATAATAAGAAAGATTCTGTATACAATAATCTTTACAATTTTATGATAAAAATTGTTAAATATCAATTTATAATTAAGACTATCATATGAAACATTTAGAAGGAGAATTTGAAGGAGTAAAAGGATTTAAAATCTATTATCAAGCGTGGCTTCCCGAATCCCCAAAAGCCATTATCCAACTTGTACATGGAGGATTTGAACATTCAGGCAGATATCAAAATGTAATAGATGAATTAATCCCGCATAATTATGCAATTTATGCCGATGATCATCGTGGTCACGGTCGATCCGAAGGAATAAGAAATCATATAGATTCTTTTGACCAATATATAGAGGATGAGAAAATCTTTTATGATTTAATAAAAGGATTCCATCCTAATCTGCCAATATTTATGTTGGGTCATTCATTAGGGTCATTTATTGCTATTTATTTTACAAAGAAATATGAAAACTTTTTAGATGGGCTTATTCTTTCGGGTACGGGAACAGGACCTGGTAAAGAAACTAGTGGGTTCCTAAAAGCAATAGCTAAAGGTTTCTCAAAAATAGCACCAAAAATGAAATTTAATCCTAGAATTGACACTCAATTTTTAAGCCACGATCTAGACGTTGTTAAAAAATATGAAAATGATACTTTAGTAAATGCCAAGAAAATCACCGCCAGATTAAGTTATGAAATGCTAAATAATTTCAAAAATCTCAAATCATTTATAGGAAAGTTTAAAATTAATTTATTAGTTCAGTGTGGATCAGAAGATAAATTAATTCAAGGAAGTGAAAATTTGAAAAACTTGTTTAAAATGCCAGATAAAACTATTAAAATCTATGAAGGTTTGTATCATGAAGTATATAACGAACTCGAAGAAGATCGAAAAAAAGTTTTAAAAGACCTAAGCAATTGGTTAAACATCCATGTTTCTCAATAATACTTTTTAGTAAAATAATATTCACCTTAATGCCCCATATGGATTTTATTACTGTTTGCGTTGAGGTATTAAATTTAATTTACGAAATTGCTCTTTATAACTCTTGTACGCCTTTATCTTCCTTTTAATTCTTTTAATTAAATATCCAGGAAATTCGTCGAATGATTTATCCTTAAACTTTGTATAACACGAACAACAGAATTTTAATTCAAAAATTTCAAACTTCTTATGAAATTTATGGTTCTTTCCTGCTAAATTGTCAATTTTTTTTTCACAATTAATACAATAATCAAAAAAATGGAATATCTTTAATTTATCAAGCTCTTTTTCTAATTTTTGAATTAATACTATTTTTTCTTTTGATATCTTTTTAAAATTGGATTTCTCTATATAGTCTTTAAATTCTTTTATTTTTCTCTGAATTCTGATGATTAAATATTCGGGAAATTCGTAGATTGATTTATCCTTAAACTTTTTATAACACGGACTACAGAATTTTAATCCTAAGATTTCATAATTTTGATGAAATTTATGATTCTTTCCATCTAAATTTTCAAGCTTTCTATTACAATTAATGCAATAATCAAAAATGTTAGTATTTTTTATTCTCTCGAGTTCTTGTTCCAACTTTTGAGCTAATCCCATTTCTTTTAATAAAAATTGTTTAATTGCTATTCGTAAAAGTTCTGATTTACTCGCACATGTGCGAGAACTTATCTCCTCTATTAGCTTTATATATGAATCTGGTATATTTGCTGTAACTATTTTCATGGTAATGATTCCCTTCTAGATTAAATTCCTCTTCCGTTGAAAATATAGATGCAATATGCATTTATAAACGTTGTGGTCACTCCAATCATTTATAAGTTGGCTAAAATAATTTTCTTAATTATTAAATACAATCTAAAAATATTTTACCCAATTAATGAGTATAAAAAAAAATTTTTTTTTTTCTTATATTGATTTTTTCCTTACTTCCATTATTGTTTTATAACCTAGAGATGACCAAGTAGCCTTACCTTCCTCATTATTGACTCTAACTACTAAATCTATAGTTTCAACACCCTGAGCTTTCAAATGTTTAATAACACTTTGTTCTAATGCCTTCAATATTCCCTGTTTGCGATAATCAAGCTCAACATAAGCGTCAGAGATTGCAGCATTTTTTTTAGTTTTTATTTCAAAAGCAATAGTGCCCACTATGTTATTATTCACCGTTGCAATGTAGATAAAATAATTATTCTTACCTCTTCTCTGATTAATATAATTTATCATCACATCCTGAGTTCCTCCCATATTCATAGTATGTCGTCTTAACTTTAAGTATAAATTTGCTAACTCAGGAATATCCTTTTCTTCCAAGAAACGAATGCTTACCATTTATATCCTTCCCTTCAAATCTTTATTTCACTTAAAATATCATCAAGATAATAGATATTTTCTTGTTCAAGCGCTCCCTTTAAAGCATTTGCTAAAGAGTATCGAAACGCCCACAAATCTACCTTTTTATTTAATTTCTTTACTCTCTTAACAACAGGTACAAAATCCCCATCTCCAGATACCAATACTGCTGTATCATATGCGTTTTCATAAGCAAGAGAGACCATATCAATAGCAATTTTAATATCAACCTTCTTTTCAATTGCATCACTAAATGCAATTTTATCAAAACTCGCCTTAATCACATATCCACTATTATTACTCAAATCTTTATACCATTTTTTTTTCTCTGGACTCATAGGATAAACAACACCTTCATATAAAAATATACCATTTAATTTTCGCCCATGAGTTATGATATTTTTGAGCTTTTCATAATCTGCCTTGATGTTGTACTTTCTAAAACCTTTGAAAATATTACTATTGTCTATGAAAATTGTAACTCGTTCCATTTCATATCTTCATTTTTTCCTTCAAAAGTAGAATATTTATATATCTAGTATATAATTATCAAAAAAAATATAAAATCTTACTATAATAAACTTTTAGAGAAAGTTTCTTTTAGAGAATTAGATTTTTCATTAATACTATTAATTATCTCGGCTGCTCTCTTCTTGATTGAATCCTTTTTAAGAGAATTATTTTTCTGATAATTTTTATATCTCCTCTCTGCAATCTTCCTCCATTTCTTTTTCCAAGAGGGGAATCCCGTCTTGACAAATTTTTTCCGATTTGGATAGTCTCGGCACACCCAATCAAACAAAACAAAATATCTCTGTGCGCCAGATTCTTTTGTGAGCTTATTGGAAGTCACTCCAAGCTTTTTAAGGTGCTGAACGAATCTACCCTCCACAGCGTCTTGTAGCTCTCCTTCTATGATAGCAGGTTCATAATAAATGTTATTTTTATAAAAGTATTCTCTAACAAGATTAAAACAATCACCTCTACATAGAAGGATCCTATCTCCTTTGCTGTGATTAAGAGTTCTAAGAGTCTTGATTACAATTTTTAATATACGTTTCTTAGGACGATCATTCTCCTTATTTTCTTTGTTATAAAGACCTACAGGAACTGATTGAAAAATAATTTTTCCGTTAACTGTATCTTG
>JBHLPZ010000023.1:0-23895 GCA_048885325.1 Candidatus Odinarchaeota archaeon | reverse complement strand
CACTAACTTCAAAATTTCATCTTATATCGACTATTACAATATATATTTAATATCTCTTATTGAAATTAATATCTAGTAAATAATTGAAATCGAAAAAAATTTATTTGCTATTTAATAAAAATTAAAAATTTATTTTAATAATGGCATTTTGTCGGTCTAAATATATTTAGCACATTTCAGATCTAAAAAATTCAATTGATAATATTTCCTTAAAGTATCATTTCGAAACATAACATTTATATAATAGAAATGAGTAGTTAATATTAATCATCTATCAAAAAAAAACAAGAATATAATAAAAATATAAGTGGAGGAATAAAATTATGGCAAAAAAGAAACCTGCACCTAAGCCAAAAGCTAAAAAGGGAGAAACTTACATTGCAAAAGCACCTATCAGACGATTGATGAAAAAAGAAGGTGCTGATCTAGTTGCCGCAGAAGCCTTAGATAAGTTAATTGGCTTCTTGGAAAAGCAAGCTGCTGAAGCTACAAAGAACGCGTTAAAGATTTGTAAAACTGACAAAAGAAAGCGAGTTACTGCGGCAGATGTAAGAAACGCTACTCGATAATTGGGCTAATTTTTAACTTATAGATTTTTTTTAATTTTTCTTATTTTACTTTAAAAATTTTTAAAAAATTCATTATCAAGAAACTCATTAATTCTTTCTTCTAATTTCTTCTTTACTGAGTTTAAACCCTCTGGAATTACTCTTGTTTTACCTATAATATCAATATAACCTAATTCAGAGCTATATCGAGGCACAATATGGATATGGATATGTTCTATACTACCACCTGCAATTTTTCCCTGATTTATTCCAATATTATACCCTTTTGGGTTATAGAGATCATCCAAAAGCATTTGTACTCCTTGTATTGTCCTTGTTATGTGGATTAATTCTTCTCTTGTTAGATCTGTAAATTTCGTAAGATGTTTATTTGGAACAATCATAAGATGGCCTGGATTATAAGGATAAAGGTTTAAAGAAATGAAAAGCGTATTATCCTGATAAATTTTTAACGAAACTACTCTCTCATCATTATCTCTCACAGAACATAATATACATTTTACATCTGGTCTTGCAATTCCTTGAACGTAATCAAGCTTTCCTAAAGCACGCAACCATTTTTGAAAAATTACAATTCACCATTAATAGCTTGTTATGAATAGAGAGAAAAATCTGAGTTAAAATCTTTTGATTTAGATAAGTCTTCTGGTTTTAATTTATCTGAACAATAATCGTTTAATATCATGTTTGAATAGGCAGCACATGTAAAAACTTTACGTACGCTCCTGAAAAAAGAATTTTTCGAAATGGTACCATTCGCCTTAAGAAAAATCTGATCACTTATCTCATATCTATTATTTTGAATATCTATTCTAAAGAAGATATCCTTTAATAAGAAAAACTTTCGTAAATCCGTAAAAAATTGCATTTTTTTATTGTCCTTTAAAGAATTTAAAGCAGCAACGTGTTGCGGTGATATTTGAATTCGACAGGATATCACTATTAGGTTCTTTTGTTTTGGTTTTAAAACAAACATATTCTGGCCAACAGGGCCAGGGGGAAAAATGAATTGAAATCCAAACTCAAGTTTTTTCTCACTATCAGGTAAGTTTTGCCTTAACAAACCTTCTTGAATTAAATATTCTCTTATTAAATGTGTGATTTTACTTTCTTTTATTGACATTTTCCTTGTAGTGTCTAGAATATGATTAAAAATAAATTTTTTCTATAATAAGAAATACTGAATCTTTTATAAAAGAAAGTACACATTGATAGAAAAATTCAATATTTTCCTTTAGGTCTAAGTTGTGGCTGAAGACCTGCTTTTTTTAATTTATCAATATTTTGTTCAAGTTCTTCTGTTGGAGTACAGTAGAGAACTTGTAAAGTATCATAATCAATAATTAAACTTCCTACGATCCCTAATCCCAATATATTATTATTTTTATCAATAAAGGTATTATCGATACCCATCCTTATTGCTTTTTTACCATTTTCTAATTCAACAAGTTTAGGTTGACAGGCAGTATAGCCTGGCCCTCTATTTTGTATTAAATAATTCATTAAAGCAAAATCTAATTCATCATCAATTTCTCCATCTTCTTCTAATACTTTAAATACTTTTGGAGCTGTTTGTTTAGACATTTTTAGTACAATTAAATTATATTAAAAAATGATGAAATAAACTAGATTCTTTTATCGATTTGGACTCTATCTACACTATGTAGGGCACAATTCATATCTTCTAATTTCTCTTTAAGAATCTCCAGCGAAAGATCATCAGTTCCTTTTATAGTAATAAAAACTGAGGTTGTCTTCTGATCAATTTCGTCAGTTTTTATTTGAACAAATTTTACTCCAGGGATATCTTCTAAAGCTTTTGCCAAGTCAAAATTGTCTGGTTGGTGTGGTTTAAGGACATCAAGGTCAAACTCTATTCTTCCCATTTTAAAATTTAAACCTTTTTTATATGATGAAATTCAATTTTTAAATTAAATTTATGTCAATAATAGTATAAATTCTATTTATAATTTTTTTTATTTATTTCCAACAATTTTTCAAGTATCTTTATTAGTTTGAATGGGATTTCTTTTGGTTTAATTATAATATCTGCCTTTTTGTAAGCATTTGATTTGAAATATTTTGATAATTTAGTATATATTAGGATTGAATGTGCCTCAACGTTTAATGCAGCCTCGATATCTCTTCCCATATCTCCGATAACTACTATTTCTTGAGTTTTTACTGATAATTTATTACATATTAACTTCAAATGATCTGGATGTGGTTTAGGGTTTTTTATATTGTCTCGACCAACAATTAATTCAAAATAATGTAAAAGGTTAATGTTCGCTAGAGAGATTTTTGCATTTTCTTGAGTATTATATGTAAAGATAGCCTGTTTAAGATCATGGTTTTTAGCAAATTCTAAAACTTTATCAATGCCTTTCACCATAGTTGGATTTATAGCTGCTTCATACTCTACTTTAGCTATAGCTGAATTTGCGTTTTGCATTATTTCATTTATTTTACTTTCTGAAATTCCCTTCAATTCAAAATAATTTCGGGCAATTTTAGCATTATCTAACGTTTTAGATTTTAGAGAAAGCAAATTTTCAGGAACGCCATTTTTCTGAAAAATTTTAAGTGCTTCTTTTCTTGCTTTTATAAAATCGATTTTGAAATGAATTAATGTTCCATCCAAATCCCAAACAATTGCTTTAATAGGATATATTGACATTTAATAAACCAAATCAGAATATGTTGGACCTTTTGGAGTTAAGACTGACTTTTTTAATTTAACTTCATTTATTTTAAAAGTACCGAACTCTAAATTCTTGTTTTCTTGAATTAATTTTTTAAATATATTATAATTTTTGTAATTAATATTTTTAGAGTTTAACCTTCCAATTGTTAAATGCGCTTTGAATTCTCTTCTTTTATCATATTCGATGTCTAATTTCTCAAATAACAATTGTTCAACTTTGTCTTTAATAGTTTGTAAGAACAGTATATCACCAATAAGTTTTATCCATAGTACGGAAAATTTATTAAATTGACCAACACCTTTCAATTTAAACTCAATTGTTTTTCCTTGGAAAATAGATTCATTTATATCTTCTTTTAAAATTTTATAGATTTTTGGTGCTATAGATTCAGAAATATTTCCTAAGAATTTTACTGTAATATGAAGATTTACTGGTTCCACAAGTTTAAGTTTTGGTTGATTTTGTTTTAACCTCGAAGAAAATGAAGCGATTTTTTCAATTGTATCTTTATCCTTTAATTCTATAGCTATAAATGTGCGAATCATAAAAATTCAATTTTTCCAATAATTATATATTCTCCAATTTTTCTTAGATATTTCACTTTTTTGTTCTGGAATTAAATGAATTTCCTTAAGATCCTCTAACGATTTTGATTCTATTATTTTAATAATGTCCTTTAAAAACATAATGTTCATTTTTCCTCTAGTATCAGCGTCTGCACTCGCGTTATGAGGCAACAGCAATATTCTTAGTTCTGGTTGGTTTTTTTTAATTTTATTTAACCTTTTGAGTGTTTCAATGTCGATTGGTTCAGCGGGAAAGACATCAAGTGCGAGATTAATTTGGATTTCCTTTTTTTCTAAAAGATCTAATAAGGCGTCGAAATCAAGTACAAGCCCGCGAGCAGTATTTACTAGAAGAGCATCTTTTTTCATCAATTTCAACAAATCTCTATTTATAATTTTTTCAGTAAATTTGTTCAATGGAATATGGAGACTTATTATATCTGATTCTTGAAAGATTTTCTCCATTTTATCTTTAAATCCGATATTAGGATATATCTTCTCAAATTCTTTCATCCGAAGAATATCATAGTATAAAATTTTTACACCCCAAGGATACAATCTTTTTACAACTTCTTTTCCAATTTCTCCTAGACCAACAATGCCAAGAATTTTATTTGAAATTACTGAAGATAAATTTTGATCAATATCCCATTTATTGGTAGTAGACCAGTTTCCATTCCAAACACTTTTGTGGAGATCAATTAAATTCCTTAGATTCGCCATAATTAATGCTATAGTATAATCCGCAACAGTCTCATGAAGTACACCAGGAGTGTGTGTGATAAGAATATCATCATTTTGAGTTTTTTGGATGTGACTATAGCCTGCAGTGGAGGTACATATCGCAAAAATTTTGGATTTATTTAAAATATTTGCTGAAATTTTATGACTTAGATGACATCCTATTATATCGGGGATAAATTCTTCAATATCCCCTTTTAATTCCGCTTCTGTTGGAAACCTACCGTTAAATATTTTTAATTCAGCGATATTCTTTAGCTTTTTCCACAATTTGCTTATATTATCTCTAATATTTTGATTAATCTTATCGTTAGAACCAATTTCAGAAGGGGTAAAGACATTTGAAGTGAAGTATACTTTTGGTTTAATATCCATATTCATAACCAGTTTAGGTGAAAATTTGAATTTAAAAAGGAGTAAAAATTATCTTTTTATTTTCTCTGGAAGATAGAATTCATATTTTTTTTTAAATACTTTTGTTTTAAGATTTCGATCAAATCTTCTCACGCTTTGGAAGATAACCCATATATTCTTATCACTTTTGTAGTATTTCTGAACTTCTTCAAAGGTTATAGGCTCTATTTCAAATTCAGGAGCTTCTTCTCTAAAAAATTTATTTACTAGTCTAATTAATCCAGGTATTAATTCAGGTTTTTGTTCTTTGAAGAAATTTGCTATAAGATCTATAGAGACTTTTCTCCATTCATAATATCTCCCAACTGTTTCTTCAAGGAAAAGGGCTTTTAGTAGCCATCTCAAAAAAGAAGGAGCACTTTTTAAAAAAAGTACTGCTTCCATTGCTTCTATTCCATTGACTCTTAACATTGGAGTGCTAGTATCTAAGTAATATAATTTTGTGTCTATATTCACTTTTGGGTTTTTTGGGTCATAGTTAATAATGGCAAAGTTAGAAATTTGGCCATCAAGACCCAAATCTATAACTTTATTTTTCTTACTAAATTCCCATACTTTTTTTAACTCTCGCATAACTAAAAGTACTAAAGTTTTGATTTCTTCATTGGTTAAAACATGCATAACTCTATTCCCAACAGATTCTGAGTTGATCTTCTCTTGAACACAATAAAACTGAATTTTTCCTTCCCGATCTTTAAACCACGCAACGTCGTAATCCGGAAGGTTTAGACCAACTCTCTCTTTAAGGAGTTTATTATATTCTCTGTAAGCCCATATATGGCGTTTTACCTGTGCTTCATTATCGAATATTGGAATTCTTTTATACGCTAAATGTTGAGGATCATCTAATATTTCAAAAACTAAACTAATTTCTCCAAAACCTAATATCTTTATAGGGATTTTTCCTCTTTCTGGATGAATTGTATCAATAGATTGTTCTAACTCTCTTAAAAGGTCAATATTGATTTTCATGTTTTTTTAATCCTATGTAAATAAATAAAGTTTACATTTCTAACCTATATAAAATTATCTTGTGATACCATTTTTTAGCAATTTTAAGTTCTGTTTAGTTAACTTTTTATTTTCAAAGTGTTTTTTCTCTCATGGAAGCCAAGGGAAAAGTAGATATACCAAGACCAAAATATCCAAGACCTCAAATCGTAAGAAAAAATAATTGGATAAACATTAATGGAGAATGGGATTTTGTTTTTGACGATTCTAACATAGGATTCAAGGATTTTGTTATATTCAACTATATGATCAATTCCAAGAAATAAATGGTATGTTAACATTTGATAGAACACCAAAATTTGCTCCAAAAAAATTAAAGAATGAAGTAGATAAGATATTTTATTAACTATTTGCTCTCTATTTTATATTGTTATAAAGATTTAATTTAATTAATGGATAGTGATGATTATATAGATGTTTATGAAAAGATTAAGGAATTAAAACTTATTCCAGTTGTTATTATTAATAATATTGAACATGCAATCCCATTAGGGAAAGCACTGCTTGAAGCAGGGCTCCCTGTTATAGAAATCACTTTTAGAACAGAAGCTGCAGCTGAATCGATAACTCAAATAGTTAAACGTATACCTGAATTATTTGTTGGGGCAGGTACAGTTTTAAAAATAGAACAGGTAAAAGCAGCGGTTAATGCAGGGTCTCAATTTATTGTTACACCTGGTTTTAATCCTCAAGTTGTAGATTATTGCGTTGAAAACAATATAACCATCATTCCGGGTTTAAACACACCAACTATGGTTGAATGGGCTTTAGAACGGGGAATTACGCTAGTAAAATTTTTTCCTGCTGATATTTCTGGAGGTCCAAAAATGTTAAAAGTCCTTTCAGGACCATATCCTACAATGAAATTTATACCAACTGGAGGTATCAATAATTCTAATATGATAGATTATTTAAAACTTGATAATGTCATGGCTGTAGGAGGTAGTTGGATAGTTAAAAAAGAATTAATAGAGTCTGGTAAGTTTAATGAAATTATGAAATTAATAAAGGAAGCTCTTTCTCTGATTAAATCAAAATTATCTCCTAAATTCTAAGAAAAGTAAAACAAAATTTAATTTTGAATAAAATTAATCACAAGGTTGAAGAAAGAAATTAAAATCTTATATGATAATAAATTCAGTAAATCTAATGAATAAATACCATAAACTTAATTTAGATTTTCAATTTTTTTTTACTATTATTATTTAAAGATCAGGTTAAGCCATTAATGACTCGTCCTTTATGGTTCGTTGAATTATTAAAGAAAGCCTTTCCTAATATTAAATTTATAGCCAAATTAACTAGGATTCCGATTCTTGGAAAATTTTTCGATTTTTTATTATTCAAAGGAGATGATATTATTTATTTACCATTAGATAAGGTTATTGCTATAAATAAAGTGATTGAAAAGCAATCAGACATAGTACTCCCATCTCAAATCTTAGAGCATTTTATTAATAAATCTAAATACCATTGGATAATGAATTTTTGTATTTGTAGGGAATCTATGCAATGTAAGGATTATCCTCGGGATTTAGGTTGTTTGTTTTTAGGGGAAGCTGTTTTAGGAATTAATCATCAACTAGGTAGGCTAGTAACAAAAGAAGAAGCTCTTGAACATATAAAAAAATGCAGAGAAGCAGGGTTAGTACATATGATTGGTCGAAATTTATTGGATAAGCAATGGTTAGGAGTAAATCCCGGTTATAAACTACTCTCAATATGTAACTGCGATCCATGTTGTTGTTTATGGAGAGTTTCACCCATTCTAGCACCCATGATCGGCTCAAAAATACAAAAAATGCCGGGAGTAGAAGTAAAAGTGACTGATGCATGCATTGGTTGTGGAACTTGTTTAAAAGATATATGTTTTGTCGATGCAATACACATGAATAACAATCGCGCAGAAATTAGTTTAGAGTGTCGAGGGTGTGGGCGATGTGTCGATGTTTGTCCACAAAATGCTATTAAACTTATCATAAAAGAAAAAAATTTTGTGTTAAAATCAATTAAACAAATTGAAAAAGTAATTGATGTCTCTTAAACTAGAGAAAATTTATTATTTATATCTCTATTCCGTTCATTTTAGCAAAAACTTTATAAAGACCTTGAGTCCCGAGGTTCTCTAATCCCATAGCTGTAGCTGAAATGTAAAATTGATAAGCAAGAGCTAACCCTGGTAGAGATAAATTCATCTGTTTGGCTTCTTGTAATGCTATTCCCATATCTTTAATAAAATGTTTTATAAAGAACCCAGGATCAAAATTTCCATCCACAATTCTTGGGCCTAAATTATTGATTGACCAACATCCCGCAGCACCTTTTCCAATTACGTTGATCACTTCGCTTAAATCATTTCCAGCTTTATATGCATACAATAAAGATTCGACAACACCTACCATAGTTGTAGCAATAAGAATTTGGTTACTCATTTTTGTATGCTGCCCTGCCCCTGCTTTACCCATATATGCAATATTTTTCCCCATTAAATTGAAAATTGGTAAGATTTTTTCATAAACATCTTTATCTCCTCCTGCCATTATCGCAAGGGTTCCTTCGCGGGCTCCAACATCGCCTCCTGATACTGGAGCATCTATAGAAAAAGATTGTTTCTTTTTAGCTTGTTGATAAATTCTCTGAGCTAATGTAGGCTCTGAAGTGGTCATATCCACTATAATGGAATTTGGTTTAATTCCTTCCATAATACCCTTTTCACCAAAATACACTTCCTCTACATCCTTGGGGTATCCAACAATTGTGAAAATGATATCACTATTTTCAGCTATTTCTTTTGGATTTGAACGCCAGGTAGCTCCTATTTTAATTAAATCTTCTGTTTTTTTTTTAGTACGATTGTAAACTGAAACATTATATCCATCCTTTATTATATGGCTACACATAGATTTTCCCATAACACCAGTTCCAATCCATCCAATTTTTTGTTTCATTTTTTTATTCTCCGCATTAAAATTAATATGTTTAATATAATTTTAAAAATCAAAAATACCTTTCTTAATATTATCAATTCTTGTTCGATGTTTTAGGGCAGAAACAGCTTGAACAGTTTCCTTTATAGAATGAAAAGTAGGAATATAAGCTAACTCTAAAGATTCAATTATTAGTTCATACTTAGAAATAAAAGGAATAAAGCACACAACTGGTTTATTCTTACTTATTACAACATTTGCAATTCTTCGCCCAATTTGATGTGAAATATTTGGGGGATACGGTAGTATTAATAAAATAATACATTCGATTCTTGGGATATCAGATAGATATCCTATTACGTTTTCAATATCTTGATCGAGTACAGAACCTGTGAGATCAATAGGATTATTAAAGGACGCAATTTCTCTTACCACAGGACTGACTAAATTCTTCATTTCTTTTTTTTCTTCTTTAGTAAAAAGAACAGGTTTCAAACCATACTTACTTAGCATATCTGCAGCGATTACTCCATGTCCACCTGATACAGAAACAATCACTACATCTCCATAAGTTATAACGTTCTTTCCAAATGGATTCTTTCGATGAGCAAGCACATCATAAACTTTTAAGCAGGTTAATAGCTCAGTTTCTGAATGCGGATTTATAATTAGAAACTGTTTTAATGCATTTTCTAAGATTTTATAATTAACTGCAAGACTAGCAGTATGAGAAAGAGTAGCTACTTTCCCCTCTTTTGTTTTTCCTCCAAAAAATGTAATAATGGTATCTTCTGATTCTTTTGCTAACTCCAAAAAAGCTCTTGCCCTTCCCTGCTTAAATCCTTCTAAATAAAAGGCTATATTGGTTGATTCTTTATCATATTTACTAAAATATTCTAATAACATTACTTCATCAACAACTGCTCTATTCCCAATCGATACTGCTGTAGATACACCAACATGTCGTTCAAAAAACTTATGAAAAAATTGATCCACCAAGACACCCCCACTTTGGCTTATAAGAGCAACAGAACCCTTTAAAGGCCGAGAAATACGTTCTGTAGGCATAAAAATTGTATCTAATAATGGAGGGGCATAAACTCCCAGACAATTAGGTCCTAAAACAGCAATATCGTTTTCAAAAGCAATTTTTTCTAATTTATCTTGCCTTTTTCTGCCTTCTATACCAATTTCTGCAAAACCACCGCCAATTATGACGCTTGCGGGGATTCCCAAGTCAGCACAGTCTTGGATATATCCTAGAGTATCATCTGGTCCCACTGCTATTACTAGAAGTTCGGGAATCTCTGGTAATTTATCTACTCGTTCATATAATGTTATGCCTTCCACCTTACCTCCAGTTGGATATATTCCATAGACTTTGACGTTCATTTCGAACTCATTTTTCACTAATACTATTCTTCCAGGACTTAAAGGATTCTTTTTTGATATACCAACGACCGCCATTGATTTTGGCTTAAATAGTTTTTCTAAATCCATCATATTTAACCTTTGAAGTTAGAAAATAAAATTAAATCGTAAAATCTTATAATTTATTATTTTAGGTCATAGATAAAGATTTATTAAGAGATAAAAGAAATAAGATCAATTTATAAAAAAAATATTATGATTCTTCATGATTAAGGAAAATTCGCATATCGAAGGAAAAAAGTTCTCATATAAGCGCGCAGTTTCATATGGTGTAGGTCAAATTGCGGATATCTCATCGTATCAGGCTTTTACATTTCTAACATTTACATTCTACTTCGCAGTTGTGGGGATTGATATTTTATGGATATCCATTGGGTTTATAATATGGTCTATTTGGAATAGTTTTAATGATACGATTATTGGATACCTTTCAGATAGGACACAGTCAAAATGGGGCCGTCGATTTCCTTGGATAATGCTTTCATTATTCCCTATAGCATTAATTTTGGTTTTTCTATTTACCCCTCCGATCATGTGGGGTATCAGCAATGAAGTTGCAAATTTCATATTTTTTCTATTCATAATTATTATTTTTGAATTGTTCTTTACAATGTACGATATTAATTTTACAGCATTATATCCTGAGATTTTCATTACTGTAGAAGAGAGAACAAAGGGGAATAATGTTAGACAATTATTTGCCATTATCGGTTTAATTGCTGCTTTTATCTTACCAGGAGTTTTTATTTCCAGTTATACAACACCAAAATCTCCATGTGAATATCCAATTTATGGAATGATTGTTGGTATTATAATCATTATCTCGGGTTTATTATTCTTAAAGTTTTCACCAAAAGAAAGAGTAGAATTTCGAGAAGAATATAAACATGCTCCAAACTTTTTCAATACACTTAAGTTTTGTGTTAAGAGTAAAAGCTTCATGAGGTATATCCCAGCAGAAATCGCAAATTGGTTTGTGTATGGCATGTTGCCGGTGATTGTCCCATTATATGGTGAATTTATATTGGGATTTAAAAATCCTCTTATTATTTCTTTACTATTAGGTGCAACATTCTTGTCAACAGCAATTTTTATGACATTATTATGGAAACCACTGGTTCAAAAACTGGGTCCAAGAAAATCTTGGTTAATGTCTATGAGTATCTGGATTACAACTTTAGTACCACTATTTTTCTTAAATTCAACTATACCATTTTTAGAAGTTATTGCGTTTATTATATTTTTTTTGATAGGAATTGGTTTATCTGGTTCTCTTTACATCATTGATATAATTATAGCTGATATTATTGATGAGGATGAGGTAAAAAGTGGAACGCGTAGAGAAGGGGGATATTATGGTGTAAATATTTTCTTTCAAAGATTCGCCACTGTTTTCATCTTTCTAATTATAGGTCCTGTCTTTTTAATTGCCGATTATCCTTATTTCACTGGGATTATGACTCCAGAAATTGAATTTGGATTAAGAAGCTTGATCTTTATATATCCTGCTATAGCTTTACTAATTGCTATTATAGCTATATTCTTTTATCCTTTAGATGGTGAAGTACTAAAGCAGGTAAAAGAACAACGAGAAAAAATACATCAAGAAAAAAAATCAAAAATGTAAATTATCTTTTTTTTTATTTAAAATTATTTCCTTTTTAAGATTTTTAATTTAGAAACCCCTCGATTAATCCTTATAAGAATCTCTTCTAAGTCTTCCTCCTCTACTATTAGTGGTGGCATTATAATTAATGTATCTTTTTTATTTCCGCAATAGTTCAAAAGTACACCTTCTTTTATTATAGAAATCATCGCTAAAAGACAATCTTCTTCTTTATAGAATTCAACACCCCACATCAGGCCTCTTCCTCTAACTTCTTTAATTAAATCAGAATATTCTTGTTTGATTTTTTCAAGTCCTTCACCAAAAATTGTTCCCATTTTTTGTACATGGTCTAAAAATTTTGGATCTGATTGAATTTCTAACATTTTTAGGGCCACAATGCATCCTAATTCAGCACCACCAGTCGTAGAAATATGAATAAAAGGGTCATCCTTGAATACGGCTTTTTCTATGAATGGTTTATAACTACAAGTAGATAAGGGATAAATTCCCGCACTCATTCCTTTACTTAAAACCATAAAATCGGGAACTACCTTTTCATCTGGATATATGCCTCCATAAATGGCCCACATATGGCCTGTTCTCCCAAGACCAGCTTGAACCTCATCAATAATCATCATAGCGCCTGTTTCATCGCATATTTTTCTTACTTCTGAAAAGTAGCCTTTGGGAGGAATTAAAACCCCAGCTGTTGCCGGAATTGTCTCGAATATAACACAAGCTGTATTTTTTCCTACTATGTTTCTCATAGCTTCTGCATCTCCAAAAGGGACTTGTTTAAATTCAGGAAAACTCCATAAAAAGTTATCTCTGAAACTGGGATCTCCAGTAGCTAAAGCAAACCCAGTATGACCATGATACCCTCCTATAGTGGAAATGCATTCTTTTCTTTTTGTATATGCCCTCGAAAATTTTATAGCACAATCTATTGCTTCCCCTCCACTTACTCCAAATGTAGTTTTGCTAATATCTCCTGGTAATAATTCTGCCATTTTTTTACCCAAAAGAGCCCTCTGTTCTGATAATAATTGGTGGTCACCTAGATCTAATCCCGCATCTAAGGCTTCTTTAAGAGTTCTAACTATCGTTGGATTACAATGCCCCAGATTAAAAACTCCCCCTGAAGAACGACAGTTATATATTTCTAATGGAGGATCTGTTTGCCTTGGTCCAGCTAAAGTTTTAAACATAATACCTTTTCTTTCACCAGGGATCACTCCTAAACCAGCAGCTTTGAAAAATCGAACTTTTGGGCCATTAACATGTTTCGCATATAACTTGAGTAATTCTTTTTGGGGTAATGAACCAATATATTTTTTCTTATTATCCATAATTGTATTAATAAATCTTGATATTAATTAAACTTTTAAGAATAAAGTCAATTGGGGTATATCCATTAGTTTCTAACTAAAGATTAATTTTTTCTTAATTTTTCTTAATATTGTGCTCTAACTTACCGTAAGTATAAAAGATTATTTATACTGTAGATCGAATAAAGCATAAAAAAAAAAAGAATAAAAATCTTTTCAGAATTCGTAGCTACATTTTTTACAAACATGCTTTTTTGCATACATAGGGATGTGGCCTACATATGATAAGATCTTAGATTTATCTTCTACAGTTTTAATATTCCCCCCAACGGCTCCGCACATCGGACATGTAATCCTTTCTTCGCTTGCAAATCCTCCCGCACCAATTTCAGGTGGTTTTAATTCTTTAAGCTCAACTTCAACTTCTTCTATACGAGTAATTTGAGCTTGAACTAACTTCTCCTTTTCTTCTAAACTGCTTGAAAGTTCTTGAATCTGATTATCTTTTTTACTTATAAAACTATTTAATTCGCCTATTTGTTGGTTTAAATTACTATTTTCTTCTTGAAGTATATTGAACTTAGAATTCAATTCTTGAACTTTTTGTACTTCTGAGGTTAAATTGCTAATTTGATCTTTACTAGATGCTAGACTATTTTGAATTTCAGTCAATTGAGTTTCTAAATCAGAAATTCTTGAATTAGCAGATTCTAATTCTGGTTCTACTTTAGATAATTTTTCTTCCAGCTCACTTACTTTAGAGTTAGCATTACTTAAATCAGATTCTAAATTTTCTTTTTCAGAGGTCAAATTGCTGATGATATCATCTTTTTCTTTACTGAGATTCTTTTCATTTTCAAATGCTGTTTTTGTCTCATTCAACTCTGATTTTGTATTATCTAATGTCTCTTTAGTCGCATTAAGCTCTTTAACTGTCTTTTCAAGAGTATCCTTAGTTGAATTGAGATCGGCTTGAGTAAGGCTTAATTCACTTTTATGTTCTTTTAGTTGTTTTTCTAAATCATCAAGTTCCATTATACTTACTTTGCGGGGCAAAAATAATCACCAAATTGCTTATTCTCCTTCAATTAATATAGTTTACTAAAACTTAGTTTAAAAAAATAGTAACATTAATTCTTATTATATTTATTTTATTTTCTTAGAAAAAAAAGGATTAAATTGACGTTTAACTAAGAAAATGAAATCCAAAAAGATAAAATCTTCAAATTAACTTCCTAAAAAGTAAATATTAAAAATAAATAATTAAAAAAATTTTCAGATCTGCTTAAAATTCGTAACCACACTTTTTACAAACGTGCTTCTTCGCATACATAGGAATATGCCCTACATACGATAAGACTTTTGATTTATCTTCTACAGTTTTAATATGCCCCCCAACGGCTCCGCACATCGGACAAGTAATCCTTTCTTCGCTTGCAAATCCTCCCGCTCCCATATCAGGTGGTTTTAAATCTTGAAGTTCACCTTCAACTTCTTCTATATGAGCAGTTTGAGCTTGAACTAATTTATCCTTTTCTTCTAACCCACTTGAGAGTTCTTGAATTTTACTATCTTTCTGAAGTAGCATATTGTTTAATTCACTTAATTGTTCGTTTAAATTATTATTTTCTTCTTGAAGGGTTGTAAGTTTAGAATTTAATTCTTGAACTTCCGATGTTAATCGGTTAATTTTTTCTTGACTAGATGTTCCACTACTTTGAGCCTCAGTCAATTCACTTTCTAGTTCAGCAATTCTAGAGTTAGCAAAATCTAATTCAGATAATTTTTCTTCCAGCTCACTTATTTTTGAGTTGATATTGCTAAAATCAGATTTTAAATTTTCTTTTTCAGAGGTCAAATTGCTGATAGTATCATCTTTTTCTTTACTAAGAATTTTTTCACTTTCAAATGCTGTATTTGTCTCATTCAACTCAGATTTTGTATTATCTAATGTCTCTCTAGTCTTATTAAGTTCATTAATAGTTTTTTCAAGAGCAGCTTTAGTTGAATTGAGATCAGTTTGAGTACGGCTTAAATCACTCTTATTTTGACTTAATTGTTTCTCCAAATCGTTAACTTTTGCTCTTAAATCTAATAAGAAGCGTCCTTCAACCTTTTGGCTTTTATCAGGATGCTCTTCAGCTTTAGCCCAATCTATTGTCACTCTAATTCACCAAATCTAAATTTTTGAATTTTTTTTTTACTAAATTATTTTTTAGACTTTAATTATTATATAAGGTATCTATTTTTTATTTATTTCTTTTATGAGGTATTAAATATTTAAATTATGGTATATGGAAAATATAACTATAATATAAAACATTATTTATCTTGTGGTAACAATAATATTATAAACTATCTTTATGGACACAAAGTGAAAAAAATGGAAGAGGGGTCCGAAACACAGACGGAAATTGAATTCTTATCAAGTTCAGGGGTGTATAAAACTCCATTTACGCTGATTATTATTTTGCAATTATTTATAGGAGGAATAGTTTTAATTTTAGTAAATCTCTGGTTTCTTAACAGTCTTTATTACCTCCTAACGGGATCTGAGTTTTATTCACTTGAACCAACCCCAGCTTGGTATTACTGGTTATTAGTTCCTTTGAATATATATGGAAATATTTTTTTGTTTACATTTACGGTGATCGTGTTTTCGGCAGGAATTTTTAAAATATTAAATAGATTATCGCCACCTCAAGAGGGTGTTTTTGAAAGAAAGAGTAAGCAATGGAAATATACACACAGAAGATTTTGGACTGCTTATTTTCCATTATGGTTAGCTAGAGCCTTGCCCTTACCATGGATGGATATAATTTTTTATCGGTTATTTGGCATTAAGGTAGGAAAAAATGTTGTTTTATATGAGGGATATGTGGATCCAATATTTGTTGAAATAGGGAATTTTACCATGACTTCTTTAAATATATGCATTTTTTCACACCTTTTGTATCACGATAAAATAGTTATTAAAAGAGTAAAAATAGGAGAGGCGTGCGTTGTAGGGCCCCATACGATAGTGGCTCCAGGTACAATTATGCAAGATAGAGCTGTTCTGGGTGTAAATAGTTATACGTGGATAGGACAGGAATTAGAAAGTGATTTAATTCACGTTGGCACTCCTGTAAGTATTAAACTTCCTATTCAAAGTTTGGAAGAATCTCGGGATAAAGCTGAAAAAGTAAAAAAGGAGGAGGATTAATTAATGTTTCAACCTGCTAGTCTGAAAGGAGACTCACCAACTCCTATTGACGAGAAGATAAGAAATAAGTATTTAATCTTTTATATTCTAATAATTCTCGCCAGCCTCTTTCCATGTTCTATTTTTGAATATTGTTATTTTGTTTATATCTGGGGAAATAGATTATTCATCATTTTTTTTCTATTATTGCCATTTAATTTCTTAATTTTAATCTATTTGCTTCAATTTAGTGCAATTTTATTTTCCAGTCTTTTCTTAAAATTAGTTAATTTATTACATTATCCAAAAGAGGGTTTATTTAAGAGAGATATAAAGGATAAGGATTATCTTTATTGGAACATAAGAAATTTTATTAAAAAATGGCCTTTATATATAACAGCAACGAATCCATTTCCTTGGTTTAGGAATAGATTTACACTCAGATTTTTTGGAGTAAAAATTGGAAAAAAAGTTATTTGTGATAACAGCTGGATATCATCTGAATTTGTTTCTATCGGAAAAAACGTAATTATTGGTATGAATTCAACAATTATTACTTTTGGTATAGAACAAGATTACTTTATTCTTAAAAAAATCGTAGTTGAAGATGATGTCTTAATTGGAGCGAAATGTGTGCTTTTACCTGGCACACTAATTAAAAAGAATGCTAAATTATCAGCACATTCTTATACAAATTATGATGATGTTTTAGAAGAAAACTTAATTTATTCTGGACATCCTGCAAAATTGAAAAATTCTGAATAATTATGATAACGGAAAAAAGTTTAACGGTGGAAACTTCAGAGAAGGTTAGTAAAAAGAAGAGAATTGTAATCGTTTCAGACACTCATATAACTCGCTGGGAAGGGGCTTTTAACCTTCATGCCTATAATGTAGGAATTAAACAAATTAATAACATTAAAGATGTAGCTCTTTTCCTTCATTTAGGTGATATAACCCATACGGGGACTTTATTAGAGTATGAATATGCTGTGGAACAATTCAAGAAATTTAAACCTATTTCAGATGCTCCTTTAATGCTTATAATAGGTAACCATGATAGTCTTAATGTTGGATATTTATTATTCGAAGAAATGATTGGTAGGAGACATTATGAATACGAAGATGAAGAGCTATATGTTATCGGAATAGATAGCACGAAACCAGATCTCCCAGGTGGTATAATCCATCATAACGTTCGAGAAGCAGTTCGAAAAAGATTAGTAGCGCCAGAAAGAGAAGATAAATTTAAAATTGTCTGTTTTCATCACCAGCTTATTCCAATACCACATACAGGAAAGGAAAGATCAGCAATAGATGATTCAGGGGATATGCTTAAAATGTTATTAGATGCAAAAGCAGATTTAGTTTTAAATGGTCATAGACATATTGCTAATTTATATACTGTTAGTAGTAGTGAAAAAGATTTATTAATTTTTAATGCAGGAACTTTTTCTTGTAATAAAACAAGATATCGTGAGTTATTTTCTTATTCTATTATTGACATAGATGAAAATAAAATTCGTTTTAAGATAATACCTGTATTAGATTCTAATTCTAAAAAAGAAATTTTTCGGGAGATTAATTATTATGTTCCATTACAGCTTAAAAAAAATAAAAAGCCCCTATGTAGATTTATACAATTATCAGATTCGTTAGTTTCAGAAAATTCTTTAGAGAAACCAAATGATTTTGATAAAGCCATTGAAAGTATAAATAAACTTACTGATGTTGATTTAGTGGTTCATACAGGAAATTTAACTCAAAATAGCTATAGGGAAGAATTTATAATCGCCAAAGAAAAATTAAATCAATTAGATCATCCGTATTTAGTAGTTCCAGGATATACTGATTCAAGACCTCCGGCATGGGAATATTGGAGTAAATATATAGGTGAATTTGATCCTCTATACGAGAATGATAAATTGTATTTTCAGGGACTTAATTCAACAAGAATTGATTCTAAAGACGGTTTTATTGGCCGTAAGAGATTAAATAGATTTATAGAGAAGGTGTTATCTTTAAGTCATGAGAAAATTTTTGGAGTGTGTTGTTTTCATACTTTAATTCCAACTCCATTAAGTGTATGGAGAACTGAATTGAGTGACTCAGGAGATGTTTTATCTCAGTTTGCGCGTTCACAGATCGATTTAGTTTTAAATAGTTCTCCTAGTATATCATTTAATGTGAAAATTGAGAACACAGTATTTTCAAATGGTGGTAATATTGGCTCTAAGTATTTTGATCCTGTCTTTGTCGAAGTAGAAATCTTCGAAAAAGGATTAGTTGTATTAAAAGAACATAATTTAAGAACTGGAGAGATAAAGTTAATAGGAAATTATTATATTTCCGTTGTGATCTAAAATAAATCAATTTTTCTTGAAGCAGAATTTATTAGGATTAATACAAATTTATTAGAATATTATGGAAAATTCGTATCATTTAAAACAATACAACTTGATTCTTATTCGTTATGGGGAAATTTGGTTAAAATCCCAGAAAGTAAAGATAAGAATGCTAAAAATTTTAATAAATAATATTAGAATGATGTTAAAAAAGAGGAATATCAGCTTTCATAAATATCAGTTAAGTAAGGATTCTTCTCGTATTCTATTTTTCTTTAAAAATGAAGACATTCCTGATGCATTACAAGTATTAAAAAATGTGTTTGGAATTTATTCAGTAAGTCCTACTCTAAGAACATCGAATCGAATGGAAAATATATGTGAAAAAGCTATTGAAGTAGGTAAAAACATTTTAACTAAATTTGATACATTTGCTATACGAGTTAAAAGGTCTGGAAAACATGATTATACTTCTATGGATGTTGCTAAAATTGTTGGAAAAACTATTCTAGACACTTTTACGAGTTTAGAGTTAAAAGTAAATTTGACATCTCCAAAAAAAGTTATTTTTGTAGAAATTAGAGATGATTTTTCATATATTTTTACTGATATTATCAAAAGTAATTGGGGAGGACTACCAATTGAAAATCAAAAAAAAGTGATAGTAATGGATATAGGGAGATTAAGCGACCTAATTTCTGGTTTTTTATTAATGAAAAGAGGTTGTGTAATTTATCCTGTTTTATTTGAAATTACACATAATAAGGAGTTATTTAATATTTGGAAATTGAATTGGAAGGAATTAGCTCAATATGTTCCATTTTTAAAATTTTCAATAAAAAAAATCAACATTGTTAATATTTTAAAATTTATAGAAGAAAAAATTCAAGATAAAGACTATTTTTGTGGAATTTGTAAATTAATACGACTTGAATTTCTATCAAAATTAATAGAAAATCTAGGTTTTAATGCTGATATAAAAATTAGAGCTATAACTGATGGAGTAAGTTTGAATAATGCAACGTTTTGTCCGGACTATGTTGATTTTAATTCAATTTCATTAAATTATTTATTTTCGAATTATCCAATTTTTACTCCGATTATAGGATTAGACTTGGATGAAATTAATGAATTAGTTAAAAAAGTTTCTTTTGCTTTAAAAGAATTTGATTATTGTGTATTTCAACCTAAAAATCAAAAGTTTGATTCAAAAAAATTAAAAGAATTATATCAATCGTTAGAAATAAGCGATTTAGTGGAGCAAAATATCCAAAACATTGAAGATATTCAAATTTTTTAGAATATTTACTTTTTATTAGAAAAAATCTTAAAAGTGAATTAATTTTTATAGGAAATAGAATAAACTAAATCTGGAGAACTTTCATGGCTAAGGTTACATTAAATTTATTGAATATGTTTGCCTTAAAAATTAAAAAGAACACTATTGATTATGAAGGTAAAACTGTAGGTGATATTATTTCTCAATTTTTAGAGGAATATAGAGAAAAACTGGATGGAAACATTCTAAGTAAAAATAAGAAAAAACTTAGTCCATTAATGGTGATTCTTCTTAACGGTAAAAACATCACATACATGAAAAATTATAAAACCAAATTAAAAGATGGAGATAAACTCTACCTATCTTTTCCTATCTCTGGGGGTTAAATTACGAATTTCTAATTTTTCCTAGGAAAATCAAATAAATATAATAAGACCAATTACAATTATTATTTTAAAGTAAGTATTGATAGACTATATCAACTTTAGAGTAATTTGGTGATTATTTTTGCCCCGCAAAGTTAGTTTTATGGGACTGGATAATGCTGGAAAAACATCTATCATTACTGCAATTACAAAGAGATTTGGTTTTGAAGAAGAAGTATCAAAATTAATGCCAACAAGGAAAATAGCAAGGGATGCATTTAAGTTTTTAGGGATAGAATTCATAAGAATGGATTTTGGTGGCCAACTGCAGTATAGAGAAGAGTATTTGAGAAAACCAACTAAATATATTAGTGGATCTGATATAATCTTTTATGTTATTGATGCACAAGATTTCGATCGTTATGTAGAATCGATAGATTATTTGGATCAGATTTTATTATTTCTTAAAGAAGAACAAGAGTATCCACCAATTTGTATTTTATTCCATAAATTTGATCCCCAGCTACTTAAAGATAGAGTGATTAATTCAAGAATTTTAACATTAAAGCAAGCTTTGACAAGATATAGTCTTGATTTCAATATTTTTTTCTTTGAAACAACTATTTTTGATATAAAATCGATAATGGATGCATTTTCGAGTGGGCTTTCCTTATTATTTGAAAAAATGGAAATGGTTTCAAATTTATTTTTTGAAATAAGCAAAAATTATAATGCTATTTTAATCGCGCTATTTGATGTTAAAGGAATAACAATTGGTGAATATTATCGCCCTCATTTGCAGTTAAGAGAAAAAATAAGAATTTATGATAAGTATCTTGAAGCACAAAAGAGAGTCATGACTGAAAACAGAACTTTATTAGAGTTCTCTGATAAATTTGATAAGGGAGAAAGATATTCTGGAGTAGTTGAGGTGTTAAAATTTGGAAAGATGAACTTTTACTTATTATTTATAATTGAAGAGGATGAAAATAATTTGAACAAAACAATAGAACTACTAGATAAAATTGAATCTGCTAAACCCCAAATGAAAAATATTATTATGCAAATTATACAATAAAATTATTTAAATTTAAATTTTTGAATAAAAATTTCCATTTCCTCTTTAGTTGGAGCTGTTTGTTTTGTAATTTTATAGATAGCAGCAAAAGTAGCATACTTTGCACATTTTTGCAAGATTTCCTTAAGTTTTGATGAGTTATTTGATGTGATTAAACCATTTAATGCCTTTTTATCTTCTACTAATTCATATAGTTTAGTTAAAAATCCTGCAGCATAGCAATCCCCAGCACCAGTTCTATCGATAATTGATGCAACTTCTATACCTGGAAAAGCAATTGTAAAATTATCTGTTATTACATAAGAGCCATCCTTTCCTGCAGTATAAATTCTAATTTTAGCGAATTTTCCAAACTTTTGATCAATTTCATCTATGGGAACTTTATTATCTAAAATTACATAAGCATCTCTTAAATTTAAGAAGAAAATGTCCTCTTGTTCTTGAATTAGTTCATTTAATTGCTCAATCTTTTGAATTTTTTGCGTTTCAATATTAAATGCGGTTATTAATCCTAATTTTGAGGCTTTTTTAAATAGATTTATGAATTTATGTGCTATTGGTGTTGAAAATATCATTTTGCCATCTTTAAAAGCAGTTTCATCAATAGAAATTCCCTCAAAATTCATTTTATTCTTCAAATTTGGAGCTAAGTGAATTTTTGTAGTAAAATTAGATTTAATAATAGTGCTTACGGGAGTGATTTCATCAATTTGAAATATAAAGCGTGTATCAATTCCTAGTTCCTTCAGTTCAGAAATCATCCACTCACTTCCTCTTCCAATAACAGAGATCAACCTTGTAGGTATTCCAAGTTTTATAATGTACTCAGATGAATTATTACCATTACCTCCACGTTTGAAAAAACAATGTCCTACAATCTTTTTTGGAGTCTCTGAAAAACTTGTCTTTATAATTTTTTCTAAAATATTAGTATTTAAATCATCTGGATTATATCTAATAAAACTTAATAGATTTGCTACTATTTTCTCTACTAATTGTTCATAAAAGACACTTTCATAATATAAATCTTGATGTAATTCTCCTAAAACAATTAATTTTTTCTTTCCCATAATAATTATCATCAAATTAAATTAACTTTCATCAAAATAAATTGACGCAGATGGAGGAACTAGCGGTTTAAATATATATCTCGTATATACGAAATTTGAATTTTTTACCCTAAAGGTAAAAAAATCCTTTTCTCTCCGAAACTGCTTAATCTATTAATCTAAGGCTTCTCATAGCCTCTAGTTGATTAAGTAAAAGAATTCATTTTGATAATTAAATAATTTCTATTTATGAAAAATTAAGGATTTTTTATTTTTTCTTCCTGATAAGATAAAGTCTATCGTCATTAATGTCTTTAGTTCCAACTACTTCTAAACCAATCTTTCTTAAGATTTTTTCTATTTCTAAATCTTTTTTGATTGACTCTTCAATATCTAAAGACAATATTATCAATTAAAAGTATTGTTTAGTGTATATTTAAATGTTTTGTAAAATTAACCCAAAACCTAGCGAAAAATCCTAAATTTTCAACGTTTTTTTGCATTGAGATTAATAAATTATCCAAAATAATTTTAGCAAAAATTAAAGTTTTTAATGTTTTTTTAAGGATTTCAAAATATCTTTTCAGGTTGGCTCTGGTGTGTTTCGTAATCCAGAACAACCAAGAATTACAGATTTTATGGAGTGAGTTTAGAAACTTTAATTAAATTCTAATTAAAGCTAAGAAGTTAAAAAAAAATTGCGCTAGTTTATTTAATTGGGATTTATCAACATATATTCGATTTTTAATCAGGATGGATATTGAAAATCCTATTTATAAATGCATAATTCCTATCAAATCGAAAAATGTGGACACATCAGAGGAAATTGAATACTTCATGTATGAAGGAAGGCGATTTGCAATTATACCTGAAAATCAGGTAAAAAAATTAAAAAAAAATAAAGAATAAATTATTGAATAGAGGAGTGAAAAATAATGGATAGAAGAGTTAAAAATTTATTAAGAGATTGGAAAAATTACGGTCAAAAAGCTATGGAAAGTTGGAAATATTATTTAGAAGTTAGATGGCAATATATTTATCCCTTACCTGAAAACTGGATTTTTATGGAATCCGCTAGAAAATACCTACATAAACATCAATTCTTAGGAAAAATTCTTAGAAGGAGATAATTAAAATGAGTTGGTTTAAAACAATTTTACAGGAATTAAAGAGAATCTTTACCTTCGCTACCCAAACGTTCATGGAAAGCAGAATTTTTAAGTCTTGAAGGAACTAAGAGAGATTAAATAAAAAGATAAAGGAAAAGCTTCAATCTCTAATTTTTTACCCC
>JBHLPZ010000022.1:0-24235 GCA_048885325.1 Candidatus Odinarchaeota archaeon | reverse complement strand
CTAGCTGAGCTACGGAGGCAAGATATGAGAGTTTTATATAATACTTTTTGTATAATAAAAGGTATTAAAACTCCTTTTTAGATTTTTCGCTAAGCTCAATCATTAATTAATAATAAAATCTAAAATTGAATTATTTTTAAAAATGGTAGATATACTACTTTATAAAATTAAATTTCGGTTTGTTTAGCATAATAGATCAACCACTTCGCCATAGCTTGAAATGATTCGTTAACATTGATATTTTCTTTAGAAGAACAATAAACACATTGATTACACTTTGCTTGTCCAGCATAATCATTGGCTATGTTATAATCAACTTCATGGTTATCAAGATCCCATTTCATTCCTAAAAGGATAATCGGAACAAATCCTGCTTTTTGACGAATAATCCTTAACCATTCAGGTATTTCTCTAAACGTATCATAATCTGTAATATCAAAGCAAATGAAAGCGCCACTTGCGCCTTTACAATAATCTGGTAATAATTCACGAAAGCGTTTTTCCCCGGCAAAATCCCATAATTGCATTTTAACAGCTTCTCCTGTATCAAGAGTTTCAGATTTTGTATGAAAACCAGCTCCTATAGTCATCTTATAACCCTCTTCAAATTTACCTGTGCAATATCGAGTAACCATGGCAGTTTTACCTACTCCACCTGCACCCGCTATAATTACCTTAAAGATCCATGAACTAAACATTTTTAAACTTAATTCTAAAGAATTTTAATAATTATAATATGAAAGAATTTATTTTTATAATATTGTTTAACGATAAAATCATGAAATAAAAAAAAGATTTTTATAAGATTTTATTCTATTATTTTTTATACTGTACTATATTAAGTTTTTAATATAAAAGGTTGTGAAAAAAGAGTATTAAAGACGACGAGATTTGTCCTATATGTAGTTTTCCGAAAGAGCTATGTATATGTGATAGTTTAAGTGCTGACGAACAACAAATAATTATTTCCAATGACAGAAGAAAATGGGGGCGCGTGGTTACAGTCATCAAATTTGAAGGTAGTTTTGATGCTAATTTGAAGGATATTTTAACGAAAGCAAAAAAAAAGTGTGCTTCAGGGGGAACAGTACGGGGAAATGAAATTGAACTTCAAGGAGATCATAAATTTAAACTGAAAAAATTTTTAATGGATTTAGGATTTCCAGAAGAAAATATATTGATTCAGGAAACGATGAGTACTTCCTAAAATACAGGCTAATATAGGGGAAAAATAGGTAACTCTTTTCATAAGAATAAATAATTTTCAGTTTTCAATGAGTCTAATAGTTTATAAGGTAATTTTTAAAGGCAATGTAGAGAATGAGATAAAAGATCTAACTTTAACCTTTAAGGAAATTTCACATAATGAACCGATTAATGTATCCCCTAAATATATTTCTATGCTAAAGAAATTAAGCCAAGCAAACCAAAATATTATTAATTTTCAAAATATTAAAGAAGTAATTAGAATTGGGGAGAATACTCCAGGTTTTATAATTAATTATTATATTGTAATACTTTATATAACCAAATTAAATGGAAATAAAAAAGCTTTTCTAATAGGTAATGTAAAAAATAAGGGTGATATTATTCTAGGAATCTGGCCTTTCACGCAAACAGATAATTTAACATCAGAGGAAATTGAAAATATTTTTAATAATCTTATTGCTAAACCACAAAATTATAGTAAAGTTTGCCTTATTTATTCCTGAGAGAAAATTTCTGCCCGTCTTTTTAAGAAATTCATTAACATTTTCTCATTAGGCATACCTGTTCTGGCCCCCAATTTCTGAATTTTTAAAGCAGCAGCAGCATTAGCATATTTACAAGACTTTTCTAAATCCCATTTTTTAATCCAATATGCATATGAGAAAGCTCCGTTAAAAGTATCTCCTGCACCAGTTGTGTCCATAATGTTTTTAATATTGAATGCTGGAATCTTCTTTTGATATTTCTCTGTGGTAATTAACACCCCATCACGCCCTAAAGTAATAAGTACAATTGGAATTCCTTTTTTGACCAAGATTTTAGCAGCCTCATCGATCTTTTCATGTTTTGTTATTAATTTAGCTCCTTCTTTATTAGGAATAAGTATATCAGCATTTAAAATCAATTTACTTAAACTTTTCCATCCTCTTTTTGCTATTTGAGATTCTAAATCTATAGTTACCTTAACCTCATTACTTTTTGCTATATCTATTGCTCTTTCAGCGATTTCTGGATGTATTATTGTAGTGTGAAGCACTTTTGAATTACTTATATATTGTTTATCTAAATCATTGAGATCTATTTTCGTTGTCTGCATATGCGGAGATTGAATAATTGTCTTTTCTCCATTTGCAATGAAAATAAAATTTATAGGAGTTTTTTTACCCTTTTTTTTAAGGGTAAAAGTTGTATCTATATTTTCATATTTAAAATCTTCTATCAAGTAATCTCCATAAGAATCATCACCAACAGCGCCGATAAATCCACACTTTCCTCCTAATCTAGCTATTGCTACCAAAAAATTGGCTGTAACTCCGCCTGGAAAATAGTTCTCGGTTATTGCATCAACTTTTTCATCAGGTCTCGGGAAATGTGGTATTTTAGCCACCCAATCTACGACAACTTCCCCTAATCCTATAATATCAACTTCCTTCATACGAAATAAATATTAAATCCTTTACTAATTAAAATCTAATAAATTAATTTATTGATAGAAATAATGATAAAGATAATAAAAACCAGTTAAAAAAAGTATTTTAAATTATCAAATTAGAATTAAATTTCTTTGATTATTTGTTCTAAATCATAATCAACATCAACTTCTTGAAAATCAAAAACATTTAATTCATATGCATTTGAGAAATCATTGAATTTAACCTTTCCTTTGATGTAAATATCTCTTCCTACTAACTGGTTTGAAATTTTCTCTAAAATTTTATCGTAATCAGGAGTATCCATTACTTTCATTATTATTTCAGTTTCTTTTCCAAGTAATTTCTCAGCAATGTCACCTATAAAGGAGGAACGCATAACACCACTTTCATCGTCAATTAATAAGTTTAAAATCATTCTAGGCTTTATTTCACCCTTTTCTTCACAATTACAATTTTCTATCTTTCTTAAACATCTAGAACAGGCATTATAGATATTGATTTTGTTTATTTCTTTAGCAATTAAACCTTTTATTTCAAAGATACCAGATGTGTTTATATCACTAATTTTAGTGATATTATTCGAATGAGAAATATTTCTAGGCTCTGATATACCTTCAAATTTCTTTAGGTTGCTAAAATTAAGATTGATTATTTCTAAATTTGTTTCCTCTATTATAGAAGCTTCTTTTCTCCCGGAAAAATTATTATATTTTAATAATGCATTTTTAATCATTACACCTGTATCATTTGATAGTTTTTTCGATAGACTTTCTGCTTTTTCACGCCATGCTGTAACTCTAATAAAATCAGTATTATCACTTACTATAAAAGTTACTAAATAAACCTCATCCCCTGATTTTAGTGTAACTTTTTTCATGTTATCAATGGAGGTAATAATTCCTTTAAACGATACAAGATTTTCTTTATTTTGGAGTTCTTTTATTGAATTACTTAATTCTATTTCTAATTTCAATTTTTTTTCTTTTTTCAATACATTTGTATTTCTAGTTGCATGTAAATCCATTAAATTAGGCTCTTTATTATTCGCTCGTGGTCTTAAATTAGTAATGGATACATAATTGCCTTGTTCAAAATTATTGATTTTAGTAATATCCTCATTCCAAAAAGTAACTCTTATAGTACCTGTAGAATCCATTAAAATAATTGACTCTACAGATCCAATTTCTCCAGAATTTTTAGTAAAATTTTTGGTGGGAAACTTACGTAATATTTTTCCTTCTATGGATATAGATTTTAACTTATCATTAATTTTGTTTATTTCGAGAGATTCGTTTTTTACTTTTGGATATTTCTTATAATCAATATCATCTGGAGATAAAATAATTTTTCCCAATCTTCCAAGATGTAATTCTATGCCATACCTACCTTCTTTAGTATAACCGTTTAAAATTTTAACTAGTTCATTTTTTTTAAAATTTTCATTTGTAAACAAATTAACATGATCATCCCACAGAACTATTCGAATTTCTCCAGTGGTATCGTATAACAAAAAGGATCCTACATAACCTTTCTCTTGATTTTCTTTATTAAATTCATAGACACTATATATTTCTTTAATTCTTCCAATTAATGTAACATTTTTCATATTTAAACTAACATCCGAGATGTTTATTTCAATATCTTTTATTAAATCAGTATTTTCACTTGAAACATCTACACCAAACTCTTTAGCTATTAAAAATAATGCTCCTTCATCAGATATTAACCCTTTTAACTCACTTTTTTTTTCTTCAACTTTATTATGGATTTCACTCCTAGTTAACCCAGTATCTTGTATAATTTTTGTAATATAAGCATCTGTTTTCATTTAAACCACCAACAAAAATTATTTAGAATATTTAATGAAAAAGTTAGATTCTATACCTTAAAAATAAATTTATTTAGTAATTAATTAAATAATCAATATTTTTAAAAAAAAAGAGTATTTCAAAAAGGTAATTTGTTAATAATTTATTACATTGATTTGGATAAAATTTTGTCGAAATTATGTCTAACTTTAAAATATATCCTGTAATTGATATTTTAAACTCAATAGCAGTACATGCAGTTAAAGGTGAAAGAGATAATTATCAACCTTTGAAATCTCCTTTATTTAATACAAGTGAACCTTTTGACATAGTCAGAAATTTAAAAGAAAAATTTAATATCAATCAATTTTATATTGCTGATTTAGATGCTATTATAAAACAAAAACCTAATTTTCGAATATTAAAAAATATTTTGAAAATTGAAAATATTGATATAATTATTGATCCCGGTATTAAATCTATAAATGATCTTAGACAGTTTACAGTATTTAAAATAGAAAGTATAATCCTTGGTTTAGAGACAATCCAAAAAACAAAAACCATCAAAGAAAGCCTTAAGATTTTAAATGAGGACAAAGTTATTATCAGCATAGATATGTATAAAGAGGCCGTAATTACCAAGATAAATAAATTAAAAAACTTAACACCATTAACTGTAGTTAGAAAATTAGAAAAAATTGGGATAAAAAATATCATTTTATTGGATATATTCAAAGTTGGTCAAAAAATTGGAGGAATACCTCTACTATATCTTAAAATTAAAAACGAATTTAATGGCAATGTTTTAGTAGGAGGAGGAATTAAAAATTTAAAGGATATTCAAACTTATCATGAAAATGGTTTTTCAGGAGTTTTAATTGGAACCGCTCTATATGATGGAACAATAAATCTTAAAGATTTAAAAATATTTTCTAAATTTAATCAATAAAGATAACTCCTGAGCTTGAAACATTTAAAGATTTTTTACAAATAGGACAAGAATGTTTCATCCTTACCCAGTCAATCATATGTTCTTTATGCGCTCTTGATTGACATAAGGGGCATCCAGCAACTTCATCAAAAATTTCAATATTTTTTCCACATACAGCACATTTAGTTTTTGAAGCAGTGGATACTTTAATCGTTTCCTTTTTAATATCAAGTATTACTTTTTCAGTATTTTCTGGATTTGGATTAATTTGTTTTAATTCTGTTTTATTATCAACACAAAAAATTGTACCTTCAGTATCATCCTTTTTATTTCCAATCCAAACGACTTTACCTTTAAAATAACTCGAGCCGTCTCTTTCTAAAGATAAATTTAATCTACGGTCTTCCATAACGAAAGTTTGTATCACTTTTGTATATTTCATATCTTCTATGTTTGAGGCGATCTGTCTTATTACTTCGAATGGTTCTTTAAAAACTTCATTTGTGATGTCTAATTTCGTAATTTCTTTAGGCGACATATTTAAATCATAATTTTTTTGATATTTAATAATAATTATTTAATTTAAATTTTTATATCATTATATTTAATTAATTGTTTAGTAAAAGATAAGCCAATTTATTAATATAGTTGAAAAAATTTAATGGCACTTTTACATTAAACTTGATTTGATATGCGAAAAATAATAAAACTTTTAGTAAGTCCAAGAAACTTAAAGGAAGCTGTTGTAGCTATTAAGTCTAAGGTAGATTATATCGACTGTAAAAATCCTGATGAGGGCTCACTGGGAGCAAATTTTCCATGGATCATCAAAGAAATGAAAAAATTAATCCCTCCTAATAGCTTCCAATTATTAAGTGCTACAATTGGAGATTTTCCTTACTTACCTGGGTCTGCCTCATTAGCAGCATTAGGGGCCGCAGTTTCAGGAGCAGACATAATAAAAGTGGGTTTAAAAGGCCCAACAAATTTAGACGAGGGTACCAATTTGATGCAAAAAGTAGTAAAAGCAGTTAAACATTATAATAATAATATAAAAATTGTAACGGCGGGATATGCAGATAAAAAAAGAATGGGCTCTTCACCTGATTTTTTGGATCTTCCTAAAATTGCTGCTGATTCGGGATCCGAAATTGTAATGCTTGATACTTACATAAAGGATGATAAAGGGTTATTTGATTTTTTAAGTGTTAAGCAACTGCTTCAGTTTAAACATTTAGCAAAGGATTTGAATTTAGAAGTCGCTTTAGCAGGTAATTTAAGAAAAGATTCTATTTCTAAAATAAACGAAATCTCTCCTGATTTAATAGGTGTTAGAAGTCTCGTTTGCGAAGGATTTGATAGACAAAAAGGAACTATTAAAAATCATCTTATTGAAGAATTAAGAAATGAGTTATATTGATAATTATAAACAAAATCTGACAACTATTTGTCCTTGAAATTGTATTTCACTAATTTAAATCAAAATATTTTCAATATTTAAACCAGTTATAATGAATAGAAATTCTAACTGAACAATTACTAAAAACTGCTTCATATTATAATTCCCTAAATATTTCCTTAAACTTAACAATAGACACTATGTAATAGTAAAATTATTTTGGTTACGCTACTAATTTAAAAATATGTTTCAAAAACAATTAGGTGTAATTGGTATTGGAAAGATTGGAAATGCATTAATAAATCGATTTATTTCTACGAAAACAATTGAAAAAAATGAGATTATAATCTATGATATTGATAATAATAAACTTATTGAGAGGTCTAAGGAACTTAATGTTGAATCCGCTGAAAACAATGTTTCACTTGTTAGATCCGCAAAATATGTATTAATTGCAGTAATTCCTCAAGTAATAGATAAAGTTTTAAATGAAATCAGCCCAGCAATAACAAATCAACATACAATAATATCTATAGTAGCAGGAGTATCCATTAATCATATCGAAAAATTTATTGATATACCTGTTGGAATAATAAGAATCATGACAAATACGCCTGCTATAGTTGGAGCCGCTGCTACAGTAATTGCTTCCAATAAAAAAGTTAATGAAAAAGAAAAAAACTATGTAAAAAAACTTTTTGATTCAGTTGGTATGGTTGTTGAACTTGATGAAACGCATTTAAATGCGGTTACTGGATTATCTGGTAGCGGTCCAGCTTATATTTTTATTATAATTGAGGCTTTGGCTGATGGAGGCGTAAAAATGGGAATACCACGTGATATTTCTCAAAAATTAGCTGCTCAAACAGTATTAGGTTCAGCTAAGTTAGTTCTAGAAACAAAAAAACACCCTGGTGAATTAAAAGACATGGTAGCAACACCTGGTGGTACTACTATAACCGCTATCCATGAAATTGAATCAGCAAAATTAAGAGCAACTTTAATTAGAGCTGTAGAAGCTGCTAGTATAAAATCAAAATCACTGAATTCTTCGAAAGTCGAATAATTGGTTGTGTTCAATTTCTTTTTAAAAGTATTTTCTTGCTTACACGAATAGAAGATTTAAAGATCCTTATTTTTGGGAGATAGCATTCAAAAACTTCGAGTACTTTACTTTCATCTCTTTTTTTGCAAATAGCATATACAGACCTTCCTAATTGATTCATACTAGCCCCTATAATATTCAGCCGATTTAAATTTTCAATCAATTCCTTAACATCTTTTAAATTAAGTATATTAATTATATTTGTATCATTTACAAACTCATTTGATACTGATACAAAGGTTTCAATATTTGGATTTTTTTTTAGCTTAGTTAGGGCTTTATTACCAGCTTCTTTTATTCTCAGGCTTAATTCAGGATTAGATAAAACTGATTTTGTAGTTATAATCCCGAAAGATCCACAAATTATTTTTAAATTATGAGGAATTGATATCCTTTCAAAATTGCATGGATATCCTGGCTCTTTTAATATACATAATCCCCCAGCTAATTGACCACAAACGGTACCTAAACCTGTCTTATTAATCACTTCTGCTATATGGGCAATTCTACCTTTTTCATAAAAAGAAAAACCTAAATTTAATAAATAATCTAAGCCATAAACGGTACCTAAAGCTCCAGAGCCACTTGCTCCATAGCCACATCCTACGGGTAAATCAAATGTATGAAAAATCTTTATTTTTCTATATTTTTTAATAAATCGTTTTAAGTAATTAAAAATAAAATATGTTGTTTCTGCTTTATCATTTAGCTCTTCATTGTTGATATAGATCTGACAGTCAAATTGTTTTAGACCCTCAATCTCTTCAAATATTATCTCAGTTCTTCCAAAACTGTTTAGATTAAAACCAGCTCCTCTAGATCCTATTCTTTCTGGATTGTTAATTTTCATACCATTGATTTCATCAACTATTTCAAAAAAACCAGAGATTCTATGTGGAACTTCTACTAATACTTTATGTTTCTGAGGAATCATGAAACTTATTTTATCATATCACCTATTTATTAATAAATAGTAAGAAAAATCAAATTTGATTATTATGAAAAATATTGTTATAAAAATTGGAGGATCGCTTCTCTTTAATAACAATTTTCGAATTAATGCTGAAAAAATTATTCAATTTTCCACTATTATTAGAAATAAGACAAATTATGACTCAATTGTAGTCGTTTGTGGTGGAGGTTTAATAGCAAGAGAATACATTAAAACTGTGCGACTTTTTAAAAAAAATGAAGCATATTGTGATACTATTGGCATTGATCTTTCTCAAATTAATTCTAGATTAATTATTGCTAGTTTAGGAGAAAGTGCGTATCCTATAGTCCCTAAAAATGTTGAAGATTTATCCAAAGCTATACTCCTTAATAAAATCGTAGTAATGGGGGGATTGCAACCAGGGCAATCAACTACTTCTGTTGCATTTGAAGCTGCAGAATTGATCGATGCTGAAAGCTTGGTGATTTTAACGGATGTTGAAGGGCTTTATGACAAAGATCCAAAAAAATATACCGATGCTAAATTGATTAAATCTATAGATTGTGATCAATTACAAAAATTAATACTTAAACAATCAGGAAATAAACAAGCAAAAGCAGGAGAATATAGAATATTTGATTTAGTATCATTACAAATTCTAAAAAGAAGCAGAATTACTGTTTATATTATTTCTGGAAAAGATTTAAGCGAATTTAGCAATTTTTGGAATGGTAGTTCAAAAATAAAGGGAACGATTATAACGAATTAATTAATAATATCATAAATTATTTTAAACTTTAAGATTTTACTAATATAATACTAATCATATTGTAAATTTTTAATAATATTATGTCTCAATCCTCATGGAAAGAAAAGATTCAGAAGAAATGGGGGCCTCATATTCATTGTCCTATATGTGGCAAGGCAATGTCTTCAGATAAACAGTTTTGTAGTCAGAGCTGTAGAGATAATTATTTGACACGTGAAAGGAAACAAAAGAAAAAAGGAAGGTTGCAATGCATTTTCTTTGCTGTAATAATGGCAGTATTAATGGTAATAATGTTTATACCTTGGGGGACTTTTTAGACAGACATTATTATAATTATAATAATTTCTAAACTTTCTATAATGCAGAGATAACCAAGCCAGGTCAAAGCATGAAACAAATTCTATATAATTGAGATTTATGCGGCGACCGGTGATGGACTCAAGATCCATTGTCATAGGACTGCGGGGGTTCGAAAAATTTCTCGTATATTTGAAAATTCGAGAATCCCCCTCTCTGCATTTCTTTAAAATTCTCTCTATTCATTTAAATGGTATTTAGTGAACTATTTAGAAAATCAACTATAGATTTAATATTGTTCCTAATAATCTTTTTGGATGTTATGAATGTTAAGAGTAATACTGGTGCATTAAGAATATAAGAACTTCTTTCCGCAATAATTGTACTGACTAACTCCTCCTCAACGCCAAATAATTTATAAGATGTAGATGTAGATTTCATTCCTTTAATTAAAGGAGGACTTGCTAATGTCACATTTCCAATACCCATTTGCTCTTGATCAGAAATTAAAATAAGATAACTTTTAAAAAGCTTAAAAACTTTCAAATATATCTTAATTTCTTCGATTAACTCCTCTTTTTCTATTAATAACTTCATAAAATATTCATTAAGCGGAATAATTTCGTTTAAAGAATTATTGAATAGATTATAATTTAAGTTTAATTAAGAATTAATTATCATATTATAAGATTTTTTTTTAATTATAATTATATAAAAATCGGAATGCATTTAATGTCGAATGCTAATTTAAACTCACGCATTAATGAAAAAAAACCACTTACAAAATGTTATAAATGTGATTGTGAAATAAGGGATTTTTCGCAAAAATATTGTCATAACTGTAATGCTATTTTAAAACCTAATGAATTAAAATGGAGAAATAGTTTTATTTTTTGTATCTGCTTATTATGTTTAATTCCATTCCTTATTGCTTTAATTTCTATATTAATCTAAAGAAATTACTACATCCGATATCCTCTGCCTTCGAATATCAAAATCATGGTCTAGATGTATTGTAATGCAATGTAGATCTTTACCCAGAAGATTCTTATGAATAAAACTAACAGGAACTACTGGCAATTCAGATTTAATTATTATTTTCCTTGGAATTGGGACCGGAATAATTCCTGCACATCTTTCACAATTGACTAATACAACTTTATTGCCTTTTGATTTCAGTTTTTTCATTTTTTCTAATAAATCAGTTGATAGACCTGGCGAATTTGCAGTTAGTTTTTCTTTTTTTTTTGGTGCTTCCGGTACAGGGGGTGCATCTAATTCAAATTCTTCATTAGACTCTGACTTAGGTTTTTTGTTATTTACAATTTTTGTTTTTTCATATTTTACTGGATTTTTTCTTGATTTTTCATCATTTTGAATATGTTGCTTCATAAGAGTCCCTTGGTTAACAACAGTTTTAATATTTGATATAAGGGAATAAAATATTATAATAAATTAGCCTTATTTAAATTATTTAAAAATAACGGAAAAACTAAAAATAAGTTAAACACCAAATATTTGCCTTAATTCAGTATATATTTTTGATAATTCAGAAATTATGTAACTATTATTTTGTTGAAGATAATAATTAATATAACCAGATAAACCATCGCTGGCTTTAATCCATTCTAAAAAGGATTCAACCTCGCCTTTTAACTGTGGATCTATATTGATCGCTCCCGAAGGAGCAACTAAGCCATCATTTTTACCTAATTGTGTATTCTGGTCCATATAGCTTCCTTTAGAGCTCATTTCTGCTAAAGCTCTCGAAGTATCCATTGTAGCCCCCATAGGTTCACCATCAGGCTCGAGATAGACAATCAACTTATGTTCTTCATCCTTTGCACCAAGGATGTGCCCTTCACCTTTTATAGACGTTGCTACCAATCTTTCTGATGTACATTGTAAAATTGAATATTTTACTCCAGAAATCATTATGAATTGGGCGTTCATACTACTCCAGCTTGATATTACTTTTGCTACATCTGGACTAATATCCCAATTATCTGTAGAGTAAAGAATATTATCTCTACCTTGAACAACGGCTGCAGCTATAATACTAGGATCTTTTTGCATTAAATTGTAAACTACGGTTGCAGGATTTATTGGCATTTTTAATCATCTAATTTTAAGTAAATAAAATCCTTAAAAGAGAATAATTTAATTTTAATTATTTAGTATTAATATAATTATAAAATTTTTATTAAAAATTTACGCTTAATGACTTTTGTTTTCCTTTTTCTTAATATTAATCTTTCCGAATTTAGGCTTATTTTTAGGATTTACTTGCTCGTATTTTTCATTTTTGAACTCCATAAATTCCCCTTCAAATTTCATTGAATTACTAAAAAATAATCTATGTTTTTCCTCATTTTTTTTCATTTGTTTTAAATGATCTTTTAGATTTTTAATATCTTTAAAAGGCTTTCCACATATAGGGCAATTTAAAAATAAACTATCTAGGAGATAATTAGGTGTTTTGACAATGACTTGAAACTTTTTATTTTGATGTGATAACTTGGAAGAATGCCGACAATAATGCCTTATCAACTTTCCATAAGGAGGATATTGAAAAAAAACTCTACTGCCGTGAGAACATTCCCAATACAACACATCTACTCCACATTTCGGACAAGTCGTTTGAAAAGAACGGAGATAACAATGTTTTCCATGGCTCTTATAATAATGTCGCATTATATGAATAGAAAATTCGATCTAATTAAAATTTTTTGGGGCATCTTGAAAATCAAATAGTGTAAAATATGATAATTATTAACTGATAAAGCTTTAAAACGCAAACATTTAAATGTATGAGTTTAATTATAGAAATTAAGGAATTGAAATATTGAAGGGTAGAAGTATTTGGATCTTTCAATGCCTCAAAATATTGTAAATTTATGTCCAGAATGTGGAAATGCTAATTTAATATCTGATGAGGCACGGGGCGAGATTGTATGCAATGTATGTGGTCTAGTTTTGAGACAAAAAATTATTGATTCTGGTCCAGAATGGAGAGCTTTTTCATCAGAAGAAGCTAATAAGAAAGTAAGAGTAGGAGCACCTACAACACTCACATTACATGACAAAGGACTTAGTACTATGATTGGTTGGAAAAACAAAGATGCGTTTGGAAAGAGCATAAGTCCAAAAATGAAAGCAGAAGTCTACCGCTTAAGGAAATGGCATGTTCGAACGCGTACAAATAAATCAATTGATCGTAACTTGGCTTATGCCATGAATGAGTTAGATCGTTTTGCTTCACAATTGAATTTATCAAAGGATATCAAGGAATCAGCAGCTCATGTTTATAGAAAAATGGCACAAAAGAATTTAATAAGAGGACGATCTATTGAAGCAATGTTAATAGCCTCAATATACCTATCTTGTAGATTAAATAATATTCCGAAAACCTTAGATGATTTCATAGAGTTTGCTATGGTAGACAAAAAAAAAATTGCACGATGCTATCGTTTAATTTTAAGTGAATTGAGAATCAATATACATGTCTCTTCTCCAATAAACTTCATACCTAGATTCTGTGCTGAATTAAAACTTTCTGGAAGAACCCAAAATCGTGCAGCTGAACTTTTAAAATTAGCAAAAAAACACCATATCACTGCTGGTAAAGCTCCGACAGGTCTTGCAGGAGCTGCATTATATGTCGCAGCAATTCAAGAGGGTGAACGTCGTACTCAAAAAGAAATATCATTAGCTGCAGGTGTTACTGAAGCTACAATTCGCAATCGCTATAAAGAATTATTAGGTCATTTAAAATTTGAATTGAATCTTTAAAAATTCTTCATTTTGAATTAACTAGATTTAAACAACTATCTAACCTTTATCCTTTTAATAACATCAGGTCTTTTCTTAAATAGTATGCGAAAACCACAGTGGGAACATTTGATACCAGGAAGCGCATTAAGTTCTTTTTTAGAAACTTCTTTCCCACAACTTTTTCTCGCGCATACATAGTTCATAATTTCCTAAAATATACCATAATTAAAATATTTTTCGTAAAACAAGATTAAACAAGAATTATAAATATAATTTTATGTGATCAAATTGATCAAATATATAAAGATTTCTTCTTATCATCCCCATCAGCGAATTGAAATGTATCCAAGTCTCTTTCTAATTGATCTTTTTTACTCTGCAAATTTTTTGTGATATCTTCAAGATTTTCAAGAGAGTATTTCTTTTTGATTGGTAGGGTAAATGAACTTTTAAGCATTTCTAAAAGTGTTATTGATGCTTTTAAATCAGTAATATCTTCATTAATCATAGCGAGGTTATCTGTTTCAGCTAAAAGCACTATACCATCTATGTTAAATCTTGCTTTTGCTAAAGTAGGTATTAGCCCATTAGCTCCAATAATCACTCCTTTTTGAATTTTATCACATTTATTTTCAACTAAAAAATCGATTAATAGCTCTCGATTTGTAGAACTTACATAAATTCTTGGTATCTTTGTATTTAATTTACGACTACTTACAGGATAAGCTCCTAATGCTATAATTAATTTAATGTTGTATTTATGGATTATTTCTGTAATGAAGTTTGATATATTATATATACCTTTTGGTGTTAAACTTTGAGCATCTGCAGTAATGAGTATTATATCTCTTAAGTTATTTGGGTCTTTCCAATACAAGATTTCTGCTTTTGGAGCAGAAAGAATGCTATCATCTACTATTGCTCCTGCTGGATAATCATCAAAAATGATATCCATAAGACTTTTTGCATCAAGCTGACCAATTAGCGAATCTAAAGCAAATTTTCCTACATCAGCAATTCCTGGCATTCCCAAAATGCAAATCGGATTCTTAAATTCATCTTTTGAAATATTAATATGAGTTATGATCCTTATTCCATTTTCAGACATTTTCATTTTTATCCAATTTTTTCATTATAAAAAGAGTTAAAATCTTATCTTTAAAAATAATGTGTTATCCTAATAGACACATGATTTACCGTTAAAGTAATATTTTCATAATATCACAAAGATTAATTGATAAGGAAGTTTAAATAGCATAAATAGAAGAATATCTTTCTTTTCTAGAACAAGTTTACCAAAACTAGTGATTTAAATAAGATATCAATGTTTAAAATGTGGAACTTGTTGTTATGAAATTACTCAAAATCCAGGTTTAAAAAGGATCCCTATTTATCCAGAAGAAGTTGATTTTTTAATAGAAACTGCTGAAAAAAAAGATATTAAATTTAGCGTAATAGAAGATTTAGTATTTCCAGATGTAAAAAATGAGGTAATTATTGTTATTACATATAAAATAAATTTAGATAATTCTGAAAAGAGATGTCCTTTTTATAATCCTACAAAAGGCTGTATAATCCATGAAAAAAAACCTATTGCTTGTCAAGCATATCCATTGGCTTTAAAACGTATAGATGCCTTCAATTTTCAAATATCAATAGATCCTTTATGTACTTATGTTATTAACAATTATGAAGAGTTGAAAAAAATCGATATAAAACAGTTAGAAAAAATATTTGAAGAGGAATTTCCAAAAGCGCAAAAATTCTACCAAAAAAATAAGAAATTACAGCTAAAAATAAAAAAATTAGAATATGAAAGAAAGATCATAATTCCACGTGAAATTACTCTGGAAAATTTTAATAATTATTTAAAACAATGGGATAGGAAAGAAATTATTACTAAATAATTTAAAAACTTAGGGACTAAGTGTGAAGAAAATTGTTACCTTATTATCAACAGGCTTAGATAGCCCTGTAGCAGCATATTTAATGATGAAAAAAAACTTCCATCCAGTATTTCTTACTTTTTTGACTTTTAATAGTCAAAATCTAATAATAAAGGAAAAAATTGTTGAGATAGTTAAAATTTTAGCAAAATATACAAAAGCTAAGTTTAAAATATACTTTATTAAACATGATTTAAATTTAAATCTACTGAAACAATTATGTGAAAGAAAATTAACATGCATTCTATGCAAACGACTAATGATAAGAATCGCAATCCAGATTGCAGAAATGGAAAATACAAATTTAATAGTTACTGGAGATATTTTGGGGGAACAGGCTAGTCAAACCTTAGATAATATATTTGTATACAATAATCTCATCGAAGATAATATAATCATAAGACCTCTTATTGGATGGAATAAGTTAGAGGTTATTAATTTGAATAAAAAGCTTAATTTATATGAGATTACTTCAAACTTATCGATTTCATGCCTTTATAATCCACAATATCCTGAAACCCATGCAAAATTGCATGAAATCCAAAATAACGAAACTAAAATAAAAATTCGTGAGATCGTAAAAAACGCAATAAATTCCTCGGAATTATTGGAATTTCATATCTAAATCATTTAAGAAAATCTTAAAATCTTCATCTTTTAACTCAACTTCCTTATGTAGATTTAGTGCATTACAAATAATTTGTGCTAGGATATGTTTACAGAAAACACGCTTTCTTTTCACAACTACGTTTTTATAAAAATCTTGGCAAGAACAAAAAAAACTTGGGTATATTAAATGTTCACAATTTTCTCCTAACGTTATCCAGATAGTTCGATTAGAAGGCTTGTATATATATTTAGAGACTCCCTTATTTATTACTTCTAATACTTTTTGTGATTTATTTGGAAAAATATCTTCTATATAATTAATTAACTCATCATCTATAGTCCCCTTTTTCTTGACAATTTGGAAAAAGTTATTCAGTAAATCTTTAGTCATATGAAATTCATATTATTATTAGTAATAATTAGTAATAAGGATCATTAATTTGAGTAAGATTTTATATTTACCAACAAGGTATTACCCAGCGATTTCAGGAGCAGAATTCTATTTGCAACGAATGGCAGAGATATTAACATCTAGATATAAATACTGTATTGATATTTTTACTTCAGATGGAATAGACTTTAAAAGTTTGAGAGATTCTAAAGGAAAAGTCATTAAAAGTACTAATAAATATTTCAGTAATGTGAATAAATTAAGTATTAATCGTTATTCTATAAATTATAATGATTCATTAAATGATAAGATAAAAAAAATAAAAAATATTCCTGCTTATAGAACATTAGATATCTCTGATAACTCCTTAAAAGAATATCTTAAAAATGGTCCCTATCTGTATGATTTGCTCGAAAAATTTTTAAACAATCAAAATCTCAATTATGATTTAATCCATTCTACTTTTTATCCCTACTTTAATCTCATAGTTTCTTTAATATTGGGGAAACTAACAAAAAAACCAACAATCTGTACTCCTTTTTTTCACTTTTCTAATCCTAGATATTTAAATTCAGATTTATTAAGTGTATTAAAGAAATTTGATAAATTAATAGCATGTACAAATCTGGAAAAGAAAAAATTAATCTCCTTATTGGAAATCCCTAAATCATCTATAGAAATTATTCCGATGGGAGTAGATTATGAAAAATTTAATGATAATAAAAAAAACAATAAGGAACTCTATAATTTTAAGCAAAATTTTTTTAAAAACAATGAAAAAAAATATAAGATGGTTCTTTTCTGTGGTTATAAAAACTATGAGAAAGGAGCAATATCGATTTTAAAGGCAATACCATTTATTCTAGAAATGTACAGCAAAATCTATTTTGTATTTATTGGTCCTACGACTACTGCTTTTAACAAAGAACTCTCTAAAATACGAAAGATAAAGAATTTAAGAGTCATAAACTTAACACCTGATAATCTCATGGGGTATTATGATAAAAAAAAGCTTGCTGCTTTCAAAGAAACTGATTTGTATGTGATGCCAAGTAGAAGTGATGCTTTTGGTATATCTTTTTTAGAAGCATGGGCTTCAGGAAAACCAGTTATTGGAGCAAATATTGGAGCTACCCCTGAAGTTATAAGAAATAATATTGATGGATTGTTAGTAGAGTTTGACAACCCTATTGATATTGCAGAGAAAGTAATTTATCTTTTAAAAAAAAAGAGGGTAAAAAAAAGATTGGGGTCAGAAGGAAAGAAAAAAGTACTTGAAAATCATAAATGGGAAACAATAGCTAAAAAGACTAATGAACTTTATCAAAAATTAATTTTATTTAATGGAATAAAATGAAAAAAATTGCTGGTAATCCTTATTTAATCAAAGAAGAAAGTGATATATTAATAGATTCTCTAAGACTTTCTAATCTATTAGAAAAGTCAAAAACCCCCTTTTTTATATTTTTGGAAAACAAGATTAGAGATAATGTTAGAACCTTCAATAGAGTATTTAAATCTCTTTTTGATAATTTCCAGGTTTTTTATTCATTTAAAGCTAATTTTCTTCCAGAAATTTGTAAAATTATTCATTCTGAAGGAATAGGAGCTGAATTAGTTGGATTGCCAGAACTTAAATTAGCTTTAGAAATAGGTTTTCCTCCTGAAAAAATTATTATAGGAGGTCCATATTTAACAAAAGAAATAATTGAAATGAGCATAGATAAAGGAGTAAAAGAAATAATTGTTTATAATATTAAATATCTAAAGCAAATAGATATTATTGCTAAGAAGTTGAATAAAATTCAAAATATATGTTTAAGAATAAGATCCTCAAAATTTGAAAGTAAATTAGGAATTCAATTAACTAATAAAAATTTAATAGAATTAGCAAGTTCTGTGAAGAATTACAAAAATATTAAACTTACTACCATTTTATCCCATTATGCAACTCAAATGAATAGTTTAGAGCAATTTAATAAAAATATAAAAACTTTAGCTAATGCTTTTCATCTTCTTTCAGGACAAGGATTAAATCCCATGAGTATAAACTTAGGAGGCGGATTTCCTGAAGCAACTATTATGTCAGAAGAACAATTAGAAAACCTAGTATATAATATCAAGCAACAACTGGAGAATTATAATTTAGATGGAAAAAATATTTATTTAGAACCGGGTAGATATTTTGTTGGAGACTCTGGACTGATTATTGCTAAAATCGTTAATAAAACAGACAATAGATGGATTTTTTTAGACATAGGAAATCATATTTGTCCTAAATTTGCCAAATGCTCTTTACGATTTTATAATGCATCGCAAATTAATAGTCCTCATAAATACAAAACTTCAATTGGAGGAATTATTCCCACTGATCAAGACGTATTAGCTAAAGATTATTTCTTCACTAAAGAATTCAAAGAAGAAGAGATAGTTTTAGTAACCAATGTAGGTGCTTATACTTTAACTTTTTCTAATCGTTTTCCTTATGGTTTACCTAATATTTTCCTTGTAAAAAACAAAAATATTAAACAGATTTTTAATAGAGTTCTCGATCATGATTTCTCATTGGTTTAACATAATTATGGCATACTCTGGAGATAATATATACATATTATATTGATTCTAATTTTTCAGTTATATTATTTCAGTAAGATATAATTAAACTAAGAGCATGATATAAATGGAATCCTTAATAAGAGCTGGTCGAAAAAGAGAAATAGTTAAACCAATTAAAGAAAATTTCGGCTATGCCAATATAAAAATTATAGGTTGTGGTGGTGCTGGAAACAATACTATAGATAGATTGATGAAAATTGGCATTCGTGGTGCAAAATGCGTTGCTATTAATACTGATTGTCAACATTTAGATATGGTTGAAGCTCATATAAAGATTTTAATAGGAAAGAATTTAACAAGGGGATTAGGAGCAGGAGGGAATCCAGAAATAGGACATGCTGCTGCTGAAGAATCAAGAGAAGACTTAACTAAAGTATTAAGAGAATCAAATTTAGTATTCATTACTTGTGGAGAAGGTGGCGGTACTGGTACAGGAAGTGCTCCAATTGCAGCAGAAATTGCTAAATTAGAAGGTGCCATTGTGGTTGGTGTTGTTACTTTACCCTTTGATACAGAAATTGGTCGTATTGAAAAAGCTCAAATAGGTTTAAATGAATTAAAGAAATATGCAGACACTTTAGTTGTAATTGACAATAATCGTTTATTAGAAATCGCACCTGATTTACCTATTATAGAAGCTTTTAGTGTAGCGGATGAAGTTTTAGCAACAATGGTTAAAGGGATCACTGAAACAATCTCGCTTCCTTCATTGATAAATTTAGATTTTGCTGACGTTCGAACCATATTAAGCACAGGAGGAGTAGCAATTGTAGGTGTTGGTGAATCTGGGAATAAAGGAAATCGTGTAAGCGAGGCAATTGAAGATGCTCTTAGTTCCCCCTTATTAGATGTATCTATTGATGGAGCAAGAGGAGCCTTAATTCATATTTGTGGTGGAAACGACATGACATTAGCAGAAGCAAATTCAGTAGCCAAAGAAATTACAGAGAAAATGGATGTAAATGATTCAATGGTCATATGGGGTGCTAGAGTAAATGATGAATATGATGGATATTTAAGAGTTATGCTTCTAATAACAGGTATCAAATCCCCCCAAATTTTTGGTAAAGATAATGACTATAACCCACCGATTCCTAGTAAAAATACTCAAAAACAGAAAATAGGTTTATCTGATGATATTTTTAATATTGGAGAGATAGCTTTTGATTAAATCATAAATTTAATTTCGATTTTTAAACTCCTTTATATACTCTTTTATATGGAAAAAAAATATTCTTCAACAATACAAAATCAGATTAATGATATTTTAAACTATCTTGATACATGGAGAGAGTTATTTTCTATTAAAATTAATTATTACCAAGAAGGATGGGCTATTTCTTTAAGAGAGAAAAACTTATATCCAAGATATATCGTTATTTTTAAACCTTATGAGTTTAATTTCTATTCAGTCAAAAGTTTTGAAATTCATTTTAACTGCGATAACAAGGAAATATTCAAAGAAATTTACTTTAATCAAGATACCTATAATTTAAATGAATTAATAAACGAAATTAAAGAAATTATACATGGGAAAGATATTGCTAATGACATTATAAGAGGATTTAATAAATAATACTATTAAAATTGAGGTTTATACATTTTTCGGAATTGTTCTCTTTTTTTCTCGTTATATTTATTTTCTAAAAATCTTAATACAGTATGATGTGGAACTCCGCTTAGTAACATATTTATTGCTTTTCTTGATATTTGTAAATTTTCATAGTCTGCTATTATTGATATAGTTTTACCATAAACGGAGATCAAACTTTCAGCATATCTCTCTATCGCTTTTCTCATTTCACCTCCCCTTCCAATTATCCTTCCTTTCATTCTTTTCACTTTCTTCTCAGATTTTCCTAAAATATCATAAAGATTGAATATTTGAAGATCATACGTAACCTCTATTAATTTCATAGCTTTAGTAGGATTAAATCCCCTATTAATTGCATTTAAAATCTTTTCAGCAGTAAGGACATTTAAAGGATTATACTCAGGACTTTCTATTATTGGTTTTACTTCACAATCTCCAGTTTTACTGTCTAATATAATTTTTACATTTAAAGCATCTTCAATTGTTTTTTTAGTTTCTCCCCCTTTACCAATAATTACAGCAATTCTGTTTTTTCCAATCTTCATTATGTCATCCAATTTTGTAGTAAAATTCTATTTAATTATTTCATAATAAAAACTCTCTTGATTTGGAACTTTTACTCCCAATTTTTCGAAATATTTAGCAATATTTTTAATATCTCTTACTAAATAAATCTCTGCTTTAGGGTGTTGAGTATCAACTGCTTGAGAGATATCAATAAAAACGGGTTTTTGATTATGGTATAAAATATTGAATTCTGATAAATCCCCATGCACTAGATTAGCATTTTGATATAATTTCTTAATAAATGTGAAAACTTGCTTTAATAATTCTTCAGGATTTTTTGGTTTCTTGATATCTTTAAGCTTAGGTGCAGGGATGGATTCAAAGCCAATATATTCCATTATTAATATATTATTCTTAATATGAATAGGTTTTGGCACATTTAAACCTTCTTTAAATGCTCTCTTTAAATTTTTAAATTCTTTATTCGCCCATAAAAAGATAATTTTTGAGGGATTATTAGGTATCTTTTTAAATCGGGGGTCTCCTATGATATAATTTCGCATCCATTTTGATGTATTACTATCAATTTTATAAATTTTCACTGCTACTTCTTGACCATCTTTATCATAAGCTAAATAAATATTAGCTTCCTTACCTGCTGAAATTATTCCCTCAATCTTATCTAATGGACCATTAATTAATAGTTTATTTAAATTGAAAGCTGTTCGCTCATCAAATACAGATTCTACGGTAGCTCGCTTTTTTGTCTGATCAATTTTCCTTATTCTTTTAAAATCTATGCTCTTTTTTTCTAAATCATCAATAGCAGAGTTAATATTATTATTTAAATAATTATTGTCAAAATCCTCATCCTTATTCAAGTAATCTCCTCCAATAATCTCAATAAAATTTTTATCGTCAAAGAAAAATGAAAAATTTTTTACTAATTTTGAGCCATCTTCGCTTCTTAATACAATTTTATTCTTAGTTATACTATCAACAACAAATTTATTATTTTCAATCTTAATCTTATCATTTTTTTTAAAAGGTAAAAATTTTACTAAAGCCTTTAATCTAAATAGATTTTTCCCTTTTTGAGTATCTCTACCAACTAATTTTTTAGTTCTTTTTAGAAGGAAATGGTATTTAGGCCTTAGAAAGGAAATAATATGGTTTAATAATTCATTAGTGCTTAATAAAAGATCAACACCATATTTTTGATCTATTATTTTTGAAATATATTGCTTTTTATCTTTTTCAAATAATTGTTCAACATAAATATGGATGCTATCTAAAACTTGCTTAATTAAATCAAAGTAGTTTTCATTAATGACCCGCAATTGTAATATTGATAAATAATATTTACCTCCTCTCAAATTTAAACAATTAATACAAAAATCATACCTAATATTAATCCTTACTTTTTGTTCAAACCATATTTTCTTATCTTCCTTTAGTTCTCCTTTAATTTTAACATCTAAAGAGGTTAATAAGTCTTTTGAAGAGTAAATAAAGCTATCTTCCTCATAGTCAATGGAAAATATAATATTCTCTGTTTTCATATAGCTTTTTAATAAAAATCGAAAAATAGCATCTTCAATAATAAAAAAAATGTCATCTTTGTCAATTGGAATCCAATTATCTTTCTTGGAATAACTTCCACAGTCAAGACAAACTTTAAAGTTAAAATTTGTGGGTAATTCGAATAATGGATGTTCTTTTAAGAAGCAAGAAAGACACATTCCAAAATGAGGAGAGTCATTTTTTATATTTCTTCCACATATCGCACAAAACCTATGAGGCATCAAAACATCATCTTTAAAGCCATTGGAACGCCATTTATTGAACGAACACCCTCCTTTGGAAGGATGTTAAGATCAATTACTTTATTAATAATATTTTCTCCAACTATATTGAAATAAGAGGCATCTTTTAAAATTTCTATAGCATCATCAATATCTATAAGATTACCACCAAAAAACTGTTCATTAATCTCAATTCTTAAATTACCTTCTGTAAAAATTTGATTTAACAATATTTCATCACAACATGCTACAGTTTCAATCTCATTTCTTATATGAATTTTAAGATATACTCTCATAGTTTTAAAATTTTATTTTTCTTTAATTTCTTCTCTTGCTCCACAAGCGGTACATTTAAGGAATTCTTTTTTACCTTCTCTCTGAATTTCAGTATCTGGTTTATTACATATTTTACATAATACATAAGCTTTAGAATATTGCTCAATTAATCTATTTAAGACTTGTTCTTTAAATGTGCTTTTTAAAAATAATTGTTGTCCTCGAATTTCACCCATCGTACCTGCTTTCTTAAGAAAAATTCCTAAAAAATGACGCCGATCTCGATTTAGAGTGTTAATAATCTTATTAAAATTAATAATATATGTATTTTTTGACTCTATTCTTATTTGAACTTTAGGTATTTCAAATCTTGAAAGCTTTTTTACGTTTTCTGGTATATTTTCGTATGCTCTTTCTAGAAGTTTTTCATAATCATATAAATCCATCTACATCATCCTATATTATATTCAATAAAATAAGTAATAACTCTTTCAAAAATATTTTTGCTATTTTTGATAAGATTTTTTTCAATGAGCTATTTAAACTTAGTCTTTAAAGTGAATTTTTTAATAGGTTTGATAAAAATTTTCTTTTGCTTGATAAATTTTGGATTCCATTTCAAGATCCCTTATATAACTCCTTAATTTATCCTCAGAAATAGCTACTTCATTCAATAAATTCGTAAAACTTATCCCATTTCCACTTTGAGAGGATTGATCTATTATAGAAAAAATCTTCTCTTTAAACTGATCTACATTATTAGTTGGGTGTTCAAATAATAATAAATCAATAGCAGATATCTCTTGTCCCGCTTCCTGAAAAACGTCTATTC
>JBHLPZ010000021.1:0-27427 GCA_048885325.1 Candidatus Odinarchaeota archaeon | reverse complement strand
TTAGGTTTTAGAGTAAATAAATTGTTTTATTTTATAATATTACTACTTATTACTACTTATCATAAAAAATTGAAATTGTTTGAATTATTTTGAATATTGAAAAAATTTGGGATTTTAACACGAATGAACAATTACTAGGAGTAGAATTAGGAAACTTAATCGGAGGCAATAAAAAACAAATTATTACTTACACTAAATCTGGAAAAATTCTAATATTCTCATTAAATGGGAAATTATTGTTTAAAGATGCAATAACACAGAAAACACCAATTTGGAAAGCATTAATATATGATATAGATAATGATGGTAAAGAAGAGTTGCTTTTAGGTGGAATGGATGGAGTTTTAAGAGTCTTAAAATATAAAGCTGAATTTATGTTAAAACTCTATTGGACACATAGATTTAATTCCTCTATTGGAGGGATTTTAGTAGAAGATATTAATAATGACGGAATTAATGAAATTATCACCTTTTCTCTTGATAGAAGTCTACGAGTTCTAAACCCATTAGATGGTTCTTTAATATGGGGACAAATTTTTGAAGAAGGTATTGGGGATGCATTAATATGGAGAAACTTTAAAGATCCTAATGAGATTGAAATTATTGCATGTGGCAATGATGGAACAATAAGAATTTTTGACAATAAATATGGAGAATTAGTCTGGTTTAAACGATTTTCTAATAAAGTTAGATGTCTCTCTTATATGCGTTCAGATCAACGCGATTATATCGTATGTGGAGGAGATGATAAAAAATTACATGTTATCGATAAAGAGGGAAAAAAAGAAATTAAAACTTTCGAGACAGATGAAATTATATGGAAATGCCTTTCATTTCCTCCACAAGGACACAATAATTTATTAGTAAGTTCCTATTCTTTTGAATTTTTGAACAACTCAATACCAATTAAAGATATAAAATTCAAATCCAAAGTAATGTGCTTCAATGAGAATTTTAGTGTGAAATGGGAATATAAAAATGTAAATACTGAAATTCTTAGTTATATTGATACTCTTGAAAACAAATGCATCGTGATTGGAACAACACGAGGTTATTTAATGTTATTAGATGAACTCAATGGTAAACTATTAGCTCAAATTAATAATCCTTCATGTTTAAATGGTTGTTATGTTGATACTGATTCAAAGATTTTAATAACGTGTCATGATAATGGATATCTTTATGCTTCTATTATTGATTAAAAGTAATTATCTTTTTGACTCATTCATAATTAATTATTTACAATGTGTCGTATGTTTTTCCAGTGTTCGACAGAACCATTTAATATTCACTACATTTTTTTAAAAAAGTTTGTAAAATCCTGTCACTGGCAATATTTACGGAAGTACAATTTATTTGGGCATCATGGATTAGGTTGGGGTTTTGCTTACATTCCAGAAAAGACTAACAGAAAATTAATAGTTAAAAGAGATCTTACACCGATTTATTATTCCGATTGGAAAAATCTGGTTAATATTAAAACCAGATTTTTATTAGTACATGCAAGAAAAGCTTATCCTTGGAAAAAATGCTTTACTGACATTCATCCCATTAATATAGATGAAAAGTATTTGATAGTTCATAATGGAGTTATTAAAAATGAATCCTTTCCCAAGTTAATAAATCCTAAATTAGAAGATATTAAGAATAAAACTGAATTGGATACAAGAAAGTACTTGTGTTATATAATTGATCAATTAAAAAGTGGCCTTAACCTAAAAGAGTCCTTAGAAAAAGTATTAGAGAAAATCGAGATTGCAGCTGGTGCAAATGCATTTCTTTTCAACTCAAAAGAATGTAATGTAATCACATATCATAACACAAATTTCAATGGGAGGCATCATACGCTATTCATTTCTAAAATCTTCAATAGAATAACAGTATCAACAACTCCACTATTGAATAATGCTAAGGAAATACCCAATAACTCCTTAATTCAAATTAATCTAAAAAATTTAAAAATAAATATGGTAAAATTACAAGTAAATATAATATAAAAAAAAGAAAGAAATTTTATTTTTTCTCTCTAACCTTCTGAAGTTTCTTCTTCCTCAGCCGCAAGTTCTTCTTCTAACTCTTCGAGTGGAACAGGTGCAGGAGTGGTGAGCATACTGTACCCGATCCAAATAGCGATAATACAAATTAATATTACAATCAACCACATTGGTAATACAACAAATGCTTCATAATCTAGCCAATCAACACCAAAAAATCGAAAAGCTAGATCCCAGTTTGGATTATTAAGCAACTTATCAAATATGAGATCAACAAGAGACCCCATTGTATAGATAATTGCTATTAAAATTCCTAAAATTGCTACAATAGCACCAATAATTTTATCTTTTGCCATTATTTTTCACTTTTTAATTTATAATTAGCTTCTTATTATAATAAGCAACTTAGTTTTGGTTAATATGATTTTTTAAAACAATATTAAATTAAAACCATTCGATAGGATACAAATGATTTTAATGGTGATGATCCACAATTAGTAAATAGGATCTAAAAAATTGATATTAGAATTATGAATATCGCAAAAAACTACGTTATTATTATTGGTTCAAGTAATATGGACTTAAATATTTATTTAGAAAGGATACCAAAATCGGGTGAAACTGTTACAGGCGGAATTTTTAAGCAATTTTTAGGAGGAAAAGGAGCTAATCAATCAGTTGCATCCGCACGTTCTGGTTCAGATACTATTTTCATCGCAAATATAGGGAGAGATGCATTTGGTGATCAAATGATCTCTCAATTAAGAAATGAAGGCATTAATATAGACTATATAATTAGGGATCCAAATGAACCAAGCGGAATTGCATTTATACTGATTGATAAAAATGGTGAAAACATTATAAGTGTCGCTCCTGGAGCAAATGTTAAATTGAAGCCTGAGGATATTGAAAAACATGCAGATTTAATTAAAAATGCAAATTCATTACTAGTACAAATGGAAATTTCAATTGAAACTATTAATAAAATTTTCTCTATTGCTTCCAAAGGAAATGTAATAAAAATTCTTAATCCTGCTCCTTTAAAACCAATTCCAGTTGATATTTTAAAGAATGTAGATGTTATCATCCCTAATGAGGGAGAATTAGTTCGATTGCATTCAATATTGGGATTTAAAGAATTAAAAATTAAAGGATATAAAAAATTAATTCAAATTTCAAAAGATATTACTCGTTTAGGGGTCAGAGATGTGATTACTACTTTAGGAAATAAGGGTTCATTAATATATCAATCTGAAAATGATAAAACTACTAAAATTCCCGCAAAAAAGGTTCAAGCTATTGATACAGTTGGAGCAGGTGATTGCTTTAACGGAGTTTTAGCGAGTAAATTAAATCAAGGAGAAAGTTTGATAACAAGTGTTAAATATGCCACTACAGCAGCTTCTATAGCAGTAACTCGCAGGGGAGCACAAGCATCAATGCCTTATCTACATGAAATTGAAGAAAAATATATAGAATTTAATAGATTATTTAGTTAAAGTTATTCTTCTATGATAAGTGAATATTTACTTCCCATGAGGGGGAATTTTCTAAGGAAAAATGGAACAAATGAATTAGTAATCAACATTAATCCTAATTACCTTGATAACATATTCCTCATAAATGGAACATCTTTTATCACAAAAGATTTATCTGCTAAAGATTTGATTATTGAACCCCACGATTACTATATGATAATAAATAATGGTAAGAAGAAGATTAAAATTAATTATAACCATAATATTTTCATCCATGATATAATTTATAATCCGTATAAATATGAACATTCTAAAAAAGTGGATTTTGACCCAGAAATGTTCAAGAAAGTGTATAAAATTCCTGAGGGTTTTATTGATGTGTTGGCAAAATGGTACAGCATAAAATTCACCTATCCCGATTATAACTTAATATTTATTAAACCAGAGATGGGAATTTCTATTCAAGTTCATCAACTCAGGAGTGAAACTTGGGAAATTATAGAAGGAAAACCCATTATTATTAGTGGTAACAAAGTTTTTTATTTTGTTAAAAATGGTGCTTATTTCGAAAATTCAATTAAAACATATCATTCAGTGATAAACCCAAATATTGATCCTGAACATTTTGTGTTAATTAAAGAAAGATGGAAAGGAAAATTTGACGAGGAGGACATAGAAAGGATATATAATCCTAACATGTATTATTAATTATTGATCTAAATTTGAAAAATAACTAGCAAATCCTTCGATAAAATTAGTGTATTAAAGATCTTATAGCCTTCCATCAAATTTGTTTTACAACCTTTTAAATTTTATGTTTTTCAGTTCTCTTGTTTTAATAAAATTAAAATTTAATAGATAACTAATAACCTTACATGTCAAAATAATTAAGTAAATAATAAACAATAAATAAGAAACGGAACAAATAGATTGGTGGAAAAATGGCTCCGAATGAGGAACTTGACAAAGAAGATCAAGAAGATTTAGAGGAAAAAGAACCATTTGAGGAAATAGAAGAAAAAGTTGAAGAAGAAGCAGAAGTAGAAGAAGAATTAGATGTCGAAAAAGAGCGTGATAGATTACGTTTTCATTATCGTGGTAATACTTTAGATGATTTAAAAAAGATGAATATGGATCAATTATTGCAATTATTACCTGCAAGAGCTAGAAGAAGTTTAAGGAGAGGATTACCTCCGAGACAAAAGAAGGTTATTGAGAGGTTAAGGAGAGCGTATAGAGCAAAAAAAAGAGGTAAGGATCTAATTGTGAGAACACATGTGCGAGATTTAATAATTTTTCCAGAATTTGTAGGGCTAAAGGTTGGAATATACAACGGAAGAAATTTTGATATTGTAGAAATACGACCTGAGATGATTGGCCATTATTTGGGCGAATTTGCCCTTACAAGAAAGAGAGTACAGCATGGTTCCCCTGGCATTGGAGCAACACGTTCAAGTAAATATGTTCCCCTTAAATAATGTTAAATATTAATATAAAATGAGATGATTAAAATGCCTACCTGGGGTTATTCATTTATTGAACAGAAGTATGATGCAGAAAGAATAGCAAAAGCATCGGGAAGAGATTTAAGAATTAAGCCAAAACATGCAAGAGAAGTTTGTGCTGTAATAAAGGGTATGAATATAGAAAAAGCTAAATCATATTTAGAAAAGGTTATTCAGTTAAAACAATCAGTACCATTCAGAAGACATAAAAAGAAGCAAGCACATCGAAACGATTTAAAAGAATTTAAATGGTATGCAGGTAGATACCCCCAAAAAGCAGCTGCTAGAATTTATGAATTAGTATCTGCTGCTGAGTCGAACGCAGAATATAAAGGATTAGATACTGAATCATGCAGAATAATTCATGCAGCAACTCATCGAGGAAGAATCATCAAACGATTTATGTATCGCGCTCATGGAAGATCTACACCAAAATATAGGCATTTAAGTCATGTCGAAATAGTAGTATATGAATTTCCAAGTTAGGTAGAATATTATAAAAATATGAGGTTAAAATTATAAGTAATTGATGATTATGAGTCCTTTAGCTAAGCATTTCATTGAACAAGGAATAAAATTAATGCAAATAAATGAATATCTCAGATCTGAATTAGTGCGTGCTGGATTTGCAGGTGTTGAAATTCAAAAGACACCTTTAGGTGTAAGAATAACGTTAAAAACATCACGCCCTGGGTTGGTAATTGGTAAAGGAGGAAAAAGGATTCAAGAGATTACCGACACCTTACAGGAGCGCTACGGGCTTGAGATGCCTCAGATTGAGGTGGAAGAGGTTGCAAATCCAGACTTAGATTCCCAGATAATGGCTGAGAGATTAGCGTATAGTCTTGATAGAGGTAGACATTATCGCAGAGCAGGTTATTATATATTAAGGAAAGTAATGGATGCGGGTGCTCGAGGAGTAGAAATTCGCATATCTGGAAAAGTAACTTCGCAAAGAGCTAGATGTCAAATATTTAGAGCAGGTACAATGACAAAATCTGGCCAACCAGCAGAAGAAGGAGTAGATAAAGGTATTGCCCAATGTATTCAGAAGAGCGGTGTTCTAGGGATTATTGTTAAAATAATGAGAGCTGACATAAAGATGGGAGATGATATAAAAATAAATGAAGATGAATTAGCAAAAGTGCAGATAAAAGCAAAAGCAAAAGCAAAAAAAACCAGGGCAGAGAAAGTTGTAGAAGAATATGAAGTTATTGAGGAAGAAGCAGCTTTGTCCGAAGAAGATAAAGATTTGCTAGATGATGTTGACGAAGAAGATATTTCAGAAGTGTCAATTGAATCTGGTAAAGATTAAAACATAAAAGTGTAAATAATAAGTGAAAGAGTAATGCCAGATATAATAACTGCAGAAAAAGTTCGAGAAATGGATGAGAGAGAAAGAGAAAGAACTTTAATTACATTAAGAGAAGAATTGATGATGTTATATAGTCAACAGACTGGTGGTGGTATTGCTGATAATCCTGCAAAAGCAAAACTCCTGAGAAAACAAATTGCTAGAATTCTTACAGTTAAAAACGAAGAAAAGCTAAAGGAGAACGAATGATTAGTCCAAGATACTTAATATATCATGATTTAATTGGATTTCACATATATGCAAAACTGAAATCAGGATTAAGTAGTAGAGGTTTCTCTTATATTGGTGTAGTTATAGATGAAACGTATAATTTGTTAATAACCGAAAAGGAAAATAATGTTAAAAAGTATATAAAAAAAGATCATATTTTCAGGTTGAAGTTAAATGGAGATTTATTGGAAGTTGATGGTTCTAAAATTATTGGAATTCCTGAAAATAGGTTAAGAAGGCTAAAAAAGAAAAAGCGGATGAAAATATAAAATGAGTATTCGAAATATTGGTATTCCAGGAGTGTCCCCTCCAAAGACAAAGGAATGTAATGATAAGGATTGCCCATTTCATGGAACAACAAGAATAAGAGGGAAAATCACTAGTGGTACGGTAGTGAGCAAAAAATCCCGGAATACAGTAATAATTAGACGAAATTATGTTCAATTTATTAAAAAATATCAAAGATATGAAAGGCGTAATACGCGCCTAGCATGTCATTTACCAGATTGCTTAAGAAATGAGATAAATTTAGGAGATTTAATTAGAGTAGGCGAAAGCAGAAAACTCTCTAAGACCAAAGCATTTATAGTTTTAGGAAAAATATCAGGTGAGGAGATTTAGATGGGAACAAGAAGAAAGCTAGGAAGGAAAAAACTAGTTAAACCTCGGACGAGTTATGGTCTGCAAAACGGTTCTAGATTATTCATTGCAGATAATTCTGGAGCAAAAATTGCCCAGATAATTAATGTAGATCACATGAAAACAAGGATGAGACGATTGTCTAAAGCAACTGTAGGTTCGGTTTGTTCGGTAACTATTAAGAAAGGTCGTCCTGAAATGCGTGGAGATATAATGAAAGCAGTTATAGTAAGACAAAAGAAGATCTATAAAAGATTAGATGGAACACGTTTATGTTTTGAGGATAATGCAGGAGTAATAATAAGTAAAGAAGGAGATCCTAAAGGAACAGAAATTAGAGGTCCAATTGCGAGAGAGGCTGCAGAATTATTTCCTAGGTTAGCATCAATATCCTCTTTAATTATATAAAAATTAATAAGAAGTGTTGAGATTATGAGAGTTGCGTCAAAAAAGCCTGGAAAACAAAGGAAAGCATTGTATAATTATAAAAATCATCAAAGATCAAATTTATTATCAACCAGAATTGCAGATTTTCTTAGAGAGGAGTATGGAATTAAAAAACTTCCGCTAAGAGTTGGTGATCAAGTTCGTGTTTGTAAAGGAGAATTTAAGGACTTTGAAGGGGAGGTTCTTGAAATAACAAACAATCAAAGAGCAAAAATTAAAGAGTGCAAATTCGAAAAAGCAGATGGTACTGACTTTAATCCAGCTATTCATATTTCAAATTTAGTGATTACAAAATTTGGCAAAGAAAAGAAATTAGATCCTTGGAGAGCCAGCATGATTGAAAGAAAAGCCTTATATGTATTTGGTGAAGAAGAATTAATTGCTCCAAAAAAATTTAAAGAGGAGGATGAGGTAAAATGACCCACCACGGTGGTATGAAAGTCCTAAAAAGATTAAATACTCCAAAATTTTTACAAATTAAAAGGAAACATGGCAAATTCTTCGTAAAACCATCATCTGGCCCTCACCCGAATCGATTTTGTTTACCATTATTACATATTGTAAGAGACATACTTAAAATTGTCGATTTTCATAGAGAAGCAAAAAAATTGATCGGTCTGGGGCATTTCAAAGTAGATGGAAAAGTCATAAAGGAGAAATCATTTCCTATAGGATTAATGGATGTATTAACTATTGAAAAGATGAATAAACATTATCGAATCCTTCCAGATTCTCATTACGGTTTAATATTACATGAAATCTCAGAGGAAGAGAGTAAATATAAACTGTGTAGGATTAATCAAAAAACAACAATTAAGCGAGGTAATATTCAATTAAACCTACATGATGGAAGAAATATAGTTATTCAGGTGAAAGATCCCCAAAATCCTAAAGAAGATATATATAAAAGAATGGATGTTCTAAAAATTACAGTCCCAGAACAAGAAATTGAGAAAGTGCTAAGATTTAAAGAAGGAAATCTAGCTGTTATTATATCTGGGAAAAATATTGGGCAGGTTGGAAAAGTTATTAATATTTTAAAACGATTTGGTCCTAAAGCAAGTACAGTATCAATTCAGCATAATTCTGAACATACTGAAACTTTATATGATTATACATTTATTATTGGAGAAGATAATTCTGAAATTAGCTTACCTCAATTAGAAAGTTAATCAAAATAAAAAGTGAAATATAAGTTGTCAGTCGAAACTAAAAAAGAAACCCCAAAAGCACAAACAGAAGAATTTGAGAATTTATGGAAAAATGTTATGAAAAGACCCTTTCTTGAGAAGATTGTGTTAAATATTGGGGTTGGTGCTGGTGGTGAAGAATTAGAAAGAGCGGTAACCGTCTTAGAAACAATTTCCGACAGAAAACCTATAAAAACCATCTCAAAAAGAAATATAAAAGAATTTAATTTAAGAAAAGGACGCCCTATAGGGACTAGGGTTACTATTAGAGGTAATGAGGCAGAGAAATTATTAAAAAGACTATTAATTGTAAACAATAATAAAATTCTTCGTAGAAGTTTTGATAATTATGGTAATTTTGGTTTTGGAATAACCGAGCATATCTCTATACCAGGTATTGAATATGATAATTTAATAGGTATATGGGGTTTAGATGTTGTTGGAAGAATAATAAGACCTGGTATGAGGGTCAAGTATCGGAGGAAGGCTCGAGCTAAAGTTTCAAAACATCACTATGTTTCTAGATTAGAAGCTCAATATTTTTTAAAAAAAAATTTTGGAGTGGATATTGTAGAACAATTGGATTTAGAATTTATGTGAGTTAATAAAAAAAAGTTAATAAAAAAGATGATTCAGGTGCCACAAGGTAAAATCGGCAAGGGTCAAAGAACTTGCAGAAGATGTGGAACTCATAGAGGACTAATAAGAAGGTATGGTTTATATATTTGTAGACGATGTTTCTATGAAATAGGTAAAGATATTGGATTTCGACGGTATGATTGAAAAATTTAATTTAAATTAAAAAAATTCATGAGAAGGTGAAAAAATTGGTAAATACACTCGCAGATGCGATGAATATGATCCGTAATGCAGAAAGAGCAAGAAAGAAAGAAGTAATTGTAAGCCCAGCATCTCAATTAATCCAAAAAATTCTATTAATTCTGCAAAAGAATGCTTATATTGGGGAATTCGAAAGATATGATGATGGACGCCAAGGAAAGTTTAGAGTTGCTCTATTAGGAAGAATAAATGAGGCAAAGGGACTATTAAGACTGAATTTTAAGGTCTCCCAGTTTGAAATGATCGAGAGAAAGCTATTACCAGCACCAGGTTTAGGATTAATAATTATGACTACTAATCAAGGCATAATGACAATGAAAGAAGCGGAAGAAAAGAATATAGGTGGCATGTCATTGTGTTATGTCTATTGAAAATGAATAAAGGTAATTAAAATTGGTAAAAACAGCATTTTTTAAGCAAGAATTGGAGATTCCCAAAGGTGTAAAGGTTACTTTAGGCGGAGGACACCAAATAACTGTAAATGGACCGAATGGAGAAATAACAAAAGATTTTTCTCATATAAGAGGAGTTAAAGTTTCTATTGAAGGAAATACTATTATATTTTCATCTTACTTCCCTAAAGGTGGTACTCTCGCGTTAACCAACACAATATATAACTTAATTAAAAATCTAATTATTGGTGTTCAGAAAAATTATAAATATTATTGTAAAATTGCTTACTCTCACTTTCCTTTTACTGCAGAGGTGAATTCAGATAAAAAAGAAGTGCATGTCATCAACTTTTTAGGAGAAAGAGCTCCAAGAATATCAAAATTTTTAGATAATGTAGAAGTAAAGGTTGAGGGAGAAGATATTATCCTAATTGGACCTGATAAAGAAAAATTAGGACAAACTGCTGCGAATCTTAAAAAATGCTGCAGAATTAAAAAGAAAGATCCTCGGGTATTTCAAGATGGCATCTATCTTTTTAAAAAACAAGTTGGAGATGAAATTCTCTGGCAAATTAAATAATTGGTGAAATGATAATGCAAAAAAAGAAGTTATTACAATTCAGACAAAAATTAAAGAAGGAGAAACCTTCATTCAGACGAGTAGAGTCATGGAGATATAAAAGAGTAAAAGATTCATGGAGAAAAGCTAGAGGTATTGATTCAAAAACAAGAAAAAAGAAAAAAAGTGGTGTCAAATCTCCCACGGTAGGTTATAGAATCCCTAAAAAAATTAGGGGTTTACATCCATCAGGATTTGAAGAAGTAAGAATTTTTAATTTAAATGATTTTAAAGGATTAAGTAATAAGAAACATGCTATTAAAATTTCAGGTAGAGTAGGTGCTAAAAAAAGAATTACGCTAGTTGATTATGCCCAAAATAGGGGATTTAAAGTTCTTAATTTAGGAATATCACAAAGAGAATTAGAAAGTATAGAATCAATGTTAGAAACTTCTCTTGAAGAAGAGGAATATCTTGATTTAGAAGATCTAGAAGAATCATTAGATGAGGAATAAATATAATTTTAGTGAGAAATAATGAGTCTAAAAGCCCAAAAAAGGATGGCAGCAGAAATATTAAAATGTGGTGAGAATCGGGTTTATTTTGACCCTTATTTAATTGATGAGATTCAATTAGCTATAACTAGAGAAGACGTAAGGAGTTTAATTAAAGAAGGTATAATAAGGAAAAAATATAAAAAGGGAATTTCAAAATATAGGAAAAATTTACATCATCAGAAGAGAAAAAAAGGAAGAGCCAGGGGCTTAGGGAAAAGAAAGGGGACTAAATATGCTAGAAATCCAAAAAAGAAAGCCTGGATGAAGAGGATTCGACCTCAAAGAAGAGAATTAAAAAAATTAAGAGACCGAAAATTAATAACAGCTGCTATTTATCGAAAATTATATAAAAATGCCAAAGGTGGAATGTTTAACAGTGTTGCTCAAATGAATCGGTACATTAGAGAGAAAGAATTATTAAGAAGAGGAAGGTAATAATGGCTAAAGGACCAAAATATAGAAGAGCTTTTAGAAGAAGAGAAGAAGGTAAAACAGATTATCATAGGAGATTAAAATTACTTAAATCAAAAAAATTAAGAATTGTAGTAAGAGCATCAAATAACCATATAATTGTTCAACTTATTCAATCCACAATTGGAGGAGATAGAGTTTTATCGTCTGCATTTTCTAAAGAATTGAAAGAAAAATTTGGTTGGAAAGCAAGTACAGGAAATATTCCTGCTGCATATTTAACAGGATATCTTGCAGGCCTAAGAACTAAGAAAAAAGATATTTCAGAGGCAATTCTTGATTTAGGAATATTCCTTCATCATAATAGATTACTTGCGGCATTTAAAGGGATAATAGATGCTGGTTTAGAAGTTCCATATAGTGAAAAATTCTTCCCAGAGAGCTTGGAAGAAAGAATCAAGGGTCAACATATTGAAAAGTATGCAAATATTTTAAAAAATGAAGATCCTGAAAAATATGAAAAAATATTTTCAGGTTATTTAAATAAGGTTAAAATAAATCCAATGAAAATTAGTCAAATGTTTTCCTCTACGTTGAAAGCAATTGAAAATAGTATTTAAATTAGTGAGTTAATATGAGTCGATTAAGAAATATTGAAGAAACATGGGTTCCAAGGACGCGTCTTGGCGAACTTGTTAAGCAGGGATTAATAACTTTAGATAAAATATTTGCAAACAATCTTGTTGTTAAAGAGAAAGAAATAATAGATGTACTTCTCCCACAATTACGCGAAGATGTTGTAAAAATTGCTATGGTTCAGCAAATGAGCGCTAGTGGTCAAAGATCTAAATTCAAGGCAGTGGTGCTTGTGGGTGCCGAAGGATTTATAGGAGTAGGAGCAGCTAAGAGTCGTGAAGTAGGTCCTGCGATAAGGAAAGCAATTGGTAAAGCTAAATTATCGGTTATTCCTATTCTTCGAGGATGTGGTAGTAAGGAATGTGGATGTGGAGGTACTCATAGTATTCCTTTTAAAGTAAATGGTAAATGTGGTTCAATTAGAATTCAACTCATACCTGCCCCAGCAGGAGTAGGATTAGCATGTGCAGATAAGGTAAAACAATTATTACGATTAGCTGGTATTGAAGATATATGGAGTAAAACTTTTGGTGATACTAGGACAAGTGAAAATTTAGTTAAAGCTACCTTTAATGCCCTAAAAAATGCTCATAAATTTAGTTTCAACATATAAATGATAAGTGGTTAATATGATAGCTAAGAATGAGTCAATTACAAAGAAGAAATCGAAAATTAAAGAATCGCGCCCTCCAGCATTATATTTTGCTATTAGAGTAAGAGGCGCTCCTAGAATGAGAAAAACTATTCTTAATACTCTACAAATGCTAAGAATGCATAAGGTAAATCATGGTGTTCTTATTTGGGGAGAAAGAAGTTATCTGGGAATGCTCAATAAATGTAAAGATTATATCGCTTATGGAGAAATTGACGAAAAAACGCTAATCAGACTTTTGAGAGTAAGAGGGAGAGTAGAAGGAAATAAACCACTTACAGATGAACATATTGAGAATTTGACCAACTATAAAAATATTAAAGAAATTGCTAAAGCTTTATTGAAAGGTGAAATTCAATATAAAACCAAAAATATCAATAAAATTAAACCTGTATTTCGTTTGCATCCTCCCCGAAAAGGTTATCGAGGCTCTATCAAAAAACATTATGGAGAAGGCGGTACTTTAGGATATGTTCGAAATTATATAAATGAATTAATACATAAGATGATTTAAAGATAAAAGGTGTAATAACAATGAGAAAATTTCCAAGAAAAATAAGAAAAAAGAGAGGAACTCGAACAGTTGGCTATGGTAGAGTAGGACAACACCGTAAAGCTGGACAAAGAGCAGGACACGGAAAAACAACTCAGTGGAAAAAAAGCAAAAAAAGTTACTATCTTAAACAGAAAGAACTAGGTTTTCCTGACCCTGATTGGATTATGGGTAAAAAAGGTTTCAAAAGACCCCAAGATATAAAACGTATTTATAAAACTAATACTCTGAATATCAAGGATTTAGATCTAAAAATTGATAAATTAGTATTAGAAAATACTGCAACTAAAACTGGAAATACCTATGTTATTAATTTAAATGATATTAATATTCAAAAAATATTAGGTCGCGGAGAGATTAATAAAAAGATTAATATCTCTGTCAACAAAGCCTCAAAACAGGCCATTGAAAAAATTGAAGCTGCAGGGGGGAAAGTCACCTTAATTACTAAAGTTGAATAAGAGATAGTATCAACTTTGACTAAATTTGATTTAAACTTAACCTTCCTTGCTACTTATTATTGAAGTATTTTATGAATTAATACTATTAATCCAGGTAATAAAAAAATAAATCCTAATGTATTTCCAATGATATGGGTAATTGTAAAAGGTATGCCAGATAAAAAATATGAAGAAAATCCTTCTAAGTTACCACCTAAAAAAAATAAAAAAGCATCAATTAAGTAAGAAAAAAATTGAAAATTGACAGTAATTAATGCGCCTATCAATCCAAATCGGATCATTACTGGAAATACATACAAATCCTCACCCAATTTAAAAAAATCCTTCTTTTTGAAATAATCAGAAGATAATCCTCCTAAAAAACCAGTCAATGAATAATGATATAACTGAAAAGCAAAAAAGAGTATTGATGGAGGCGGTCCTACTGGATTAAAGAAACAATAAATAAATGAACTAAAAAAACCAACGACTAATCCATCTCTTTTACCTAAAATAAATCCTCCCAGGAAAATCATTAAAGTGAATAATTCAATATTTATAATATATGCTAATGCATATCCTAAAACTACTGCTAATGCTGAAAAAGTACTAATCAAAACTAGTCGAAATGTTTTCTTTTCCAACCATATTGAGCCATTATAATTTTCTGGTTTATCTATTTTAATGGTTTCTTCGTAGTTTAAAGATTTCTCAGAACTTATGCTATTATACTTATTTTTAGTTTCCATAACATTTGATGATCTAGTATAAAATTCCTATTTTAAAAATTATTTTAAATTATATAAAGTTAATGTAAAAAGTTAAATACTATTGAAAATTCTTAAAAACTAATAAAAATGTGTAGGTTAAGTTTCCTATATCTCAATTTTACTTTAATGTAAAAAACACATTTAGAATTATGAAAGATAAAAAAATCTCAATAACTCTAATAACAATCTTTATGATTTTTCAAGGATTACTATTCTTTTCTATTCAGAATGTAAAAGGAAATGGAATAATACCACCGCAATATTCTGAAGAATTGGACTTAGACGGTGAATATATATACCATGTTTTAAATTTTGGCGAAGACTCGAATTGGATTAATTTTTCAGATAATTCTGAAGGGCTATGGTCAACTAATACCAGTGATAAGATAATAATTAATATTACTGGTTTTTATCATCGAGATCCAAATGATATTATAGGAGATATCTTTTCTGATACCAATATACCTTGGTTTGATATTGAAATATTTAAAGATACAAATCTTAATTTTACTCTGTTTAATGTTTCAAATAGCGAGATAGCAAGAAATCTGAGGTTAGGGTTTGCTAGATTTCAATCAGGCTTTTTAATCCCACATAATCAAACAGAATGGATAAAAGCTAATGCGACTTTAGAAGCTAATGGAGCATCAGGCTTGACTGCAGAACTTACAATGGAAGAAACTTTTAATTTCTTATATTTTAGATTTGATCAATATGGTGAAACTCAAAATCAAAAAATAGAATTAGCTTATGATAAAATAACGGGATTATTAGTGGAAGCTAATACTTCTATAGGAGATTATAACCTTGCTATAAAATTAGTTAATTATACTTTAAGCATTGAAAAAGAATATAAATATTTGGTCAAGACTTTTGAGCCTTTAGGGTGGGCAATTTGGACTGATTTATGGGGAAATTACAAGGATATCTATGCTACCGGCTCAGAACGAGGGTGGATATTAATAAATTTTACAGGATTTTATCATCGAGATCCTTTACTATGGGATCCAGATCCTTTTAAGTACGCAGATGGAAGGCCATGGCTAGATATTAAAGTAGTTTACCAAGGTGATATTAGGACAGATATTACAATGCAAATGAACAATGTTTCAGATTCAGAATGTGCTAATAATTTATTAATCTCTTTTCCTGGATTTTTATCAGGGTTTCTATTACCTATAGTAAATAATGAGACTTATGATATTGAGGCAGAAGTTATAGCAGCTTCACAGTTTACAGAAGATCGAGAATTTATATATAAGGAGACTGATTTAACAATTGATATGTATTTCAAATGCGGAGGGTCTTTTCCGCAAGAGACAAGACTAATTTATGAAAAAATGACCGGTCTATTGTTATATGTAGATACGACGGGACAAAATTACCATCTTGAAATGAATATAGAAAATTATGAACTAGTTCAAAATGGTGTTGATATACCTTCAGAAATACCTTCATTCTCTATGATTGTTATAGCGAGCGTAGTAATAATGACAATCTTAATAATTATCAAAATCAATAAAAAAAAGATGAAATAATTGAAATTTAAATTAATTATTTTTTGATTTTTATGGTTATATAAATGAAAAAAAACCTTAAATTTGTGATTATTGCACTAATCGGAATTTCGGGTTTCACAGTTTTAATCTTATATAGCTCTGGTTTCTTACCATTTTTAAATCCAAATCAAAGTGGATACAATACTGGCAGGGATACAGCTTTACCAGAAGTTTTCAATATTAGCTTAACTGTAGAATATGTTACCCAACCTATTCAGACATGGGAAAACATTTCCTTATATGATTATGATACTACTGTATTGGATGCGCTGCAAGAAAAATGTACCATAGAATTGTCCTACTTCAGTAATGGACCCTTAGTTATAGGAATTGATGGCGTAAATGGGGATTGGATTTATTTTGTTAATGGCATGTTTGCTGGAGTAGGAGCAGCAGATTTTTACTTGAATCATGGAGATAAAATCTACTGGAAACATGTAAATATTTAATAATATTTATTTAGTTCTTTTAGATCTTATTTACTTTCAATTTTCTTTAAAAAAGGTTCCATTTCTTTAAAGGATTTCCGAATTTTATGGAAGTAATAGCCTAGTTTATAACCTTTTTTACAATTAGTAAAAAGCATGAAATTATTTTCAGCATCACCAACAACAATAATTGTATATCCTTTTATACCCCTAATTACAATTTCTCTTAATTCACCTTGACCAAGCCCGCTACTTATCTTTTCTCCTAAAGAAATTAACGTTGCAGGACTTGCGCTATATACATCAGCAACGATATCGGCAGTTTCAGAACTAGCAATTCTCAATCCTGTTTTTGATACTAAAGCAGTTCCCTCAAGGTCTGTGGAACTCTCTAATTGTTCTAAATTACGCATTAGTTCATCTAGAATTTCTTGATCGATATCAATTTCAGAACTATGTATTCTTTCCATTATTACTACCTCAATTAATAATATAAATTAATTTTGAACATTTAAATCTTTTTTAGATTTCAATTTAAAACTCCTTAATTCTTTCAAAATGACGCTATCCCCTTTTTTTATTACATTTTTTGCATTCTCAATCCCCACAATTACAGATCCTTTAGTTCCAAAAGGATTTATTATTTTTGTAAAAGGAGGCTCTAAGTTTCGCCCAATAACCTTTTTAGCACCTACTAAACTCTGTGCTAACCCACTACAAATAATACCTTGAGCATGTGATGGATTTTGAATAATTCCTTTCTTTATTTTATATTTATATAGTAATGGCGGTTCTTGATGTATTTTTATTAATTCCGCTGATCCTAAAATCCTTAAAGTCGTTGGAGGCAAATCTAACCGACTCAATAACATGGTTGTCTTTTCTTTACTAATTAAGATTCTCTCATTTAACCATAAAAAAGCTTTAAAGTTGGTTAAATCATTCTTTATACTCATTTGAATTCTTTTTCCGTCGAATTCATAATAAGGATATAAAAATCCTGCTGTAGTAAACATTCCAATTGTTACATGGAGTTGAGTGCCAAAATGGGTTTCTTTTCTAAATAATTTGTTTTTATTTACTTTCACTTCAATTAAATCACAATAATCAAAAGCATGTTTATTGTCTGTTGCATAACATCCCCTATATATCATCTTTGCATCCACCCCTTTAATATTAATCCCAATTCTATCACCCGCTTTTGCAATTTTTACTTCCTGATGAAAAATTTGAATCGATTTAATTCTCCCTGAAATTCCTAGAGGCATTATATATATTTTTTGATTTAATTCTAATTTTCCCCTTAATAATGTTCCTGTTATTATTGTCCCTCTCCCTTTTATCGAAAAATGGTGATCTATGGGCATTTTGATACTCCCCTTGAATTCTCTCTTTATATCAAGCTTTTTAATCTTTTCTAAAATCCCCTCTTTTAATTTTTCAAAACCCACTTTTTCTTTCGCAGATACAGAATAAATCGGTATTTGTGCGCCAAAAGATGTTGATTGAAAGAAAATTCTTGTTTTTTCTATTTCTTGCTTAATATCACCCTTAAATATATCTATTTTGTTAAGTACAACTATGATATCTTTAATATTTAAAGCCTCTACCATTATCAAATGCTCACCAGTTTGAATTTGCGGTCCTTTATTAATGTCTATCACAATTATGGCGCAATCAATTATTTCTACTGAGGAGGCACTTATTTTTATTAAATCTGCATGACCAGGACCATCAACCAATGATATTAAATAATCATCCAATACAAAACTTGTAAACCCCAAATCGATAGTTATACCTCTTTGTTTACTTTGTGGATGAGCATCAATTCCTGCAGTTGAAATTATTTCACTTAATACAGAAGCTATGGCAGTTTTTCCACAATCAATATGCCCGAACAATCCAATATGGATCGGTATTAATTTCTCAACGTCAATCATAAGAATCACTATAAGGATAAAAAGCGACTACATGTTTCTTTTAAGATTAGAAAAGTAAAACATTTTCCTATATTTTTAATTAATCTTTTAAATATTGGACTCCAATAAAATTTAATTAAATAGAATTTACTTTTAAACATAATATCAATTTTTAAATGTGAATAAAAAATGAAATATTGCGTGTATTGCGGAAACCCCTTAAAATCTACAGATAAATATTGTATAATATGCGGAAAACCAGTACTTAGGGATATACAAAAACCCAAAGCTGCTCAAAAACCTAAAGATGTTATAAAAGAAAAAGTAAGAGAAATAAAAGGTGAAGAACCTTCAACCAAGATCGAAATTGAAGAATATCCTATGGAAGAAGTCGAAATTGAAGAGAAAGTAGAAAAAAAGACAAAAGCTAAAAAAGAAGCAGTAAAGGTAGAAAGACCATTACCATTTGAAGTAAAAGAACAAATGATCCTTTATATTGAATATAATGATATACAATTAAATAAAAAATTGTTAGTTGAGAAGTTAAAAGATATTCAAAAATCTTTAAAAGATCCTCGTTATGATGTAGACGAGGAATTTAAAAAATCAATTAATGTAAAAATTGAAGCACTAAAGACATTAATCAATGAGCTTAAACAAAATGAAATCGAAGTTAAACAAAAAATGGAAAAACCATTTATTGTTCAGAGGATAAAAGATGATATTGATAAGAGAATTTTCCAACTCAAGAATTTGACCAAAGAATTCAAATTGCATAAAATGGATAAAGAAACTTTCGAATCTCTTAGAGAAAAATACAAGCAAGAGAAAGCAGATTTTGAGAATGAAAGAGAAGACTTAATCTCTGGTATGAAACTATGGATAAAAGAATTGAAAATGGAAAAGTCAGACATCAAAGCAGAAAGAAATCTCAATAAAGGAAGATTTTCAGCTAAGGAAATTGAAGAAGGGGATTATAAAGAAAAAGATAAAGAATTTGAAGTGAAACTTAAAAAGATTGATGTGAAAATTACTACTTTAGAAGATCTTATTAAATAATATCATTCCAAAATTTTATTATATTTCCAACATTATTTAACATCGATGAGGAAAAAATTGATTGGATTTATAATAATTTTACTTGCTTTATCACTTCTAACAATTGGAATTATTGAAGCTCAATATTCAATAATTGGTAAAATGTATGAAGAGATGGCAGGGATTCACTAAATCTTTTTTGATAAATGAGTATATTTAATCATATCTCTTCATTTTTCCCATAGAAAGAGAATCCTCTAAAAAACCCTTTTTCTGGTATACTTTTTCCTGAGATTTTCGTAATTTATTTGCTTCCTTGTAATGATTTTTACAAAGATAAATTTTATTTTGTTTATTCTCCCTATATCTTAAATCTGCTTTTTCTACATAAGATTTCCATTTATTTTCGGAAAGAGACCTTACTGCTAATTCACTACACCCTATCACAGAACATTTCTTTCCTTTATTTGTTGTACCGCTCAAATCACTTTTTTCTTTTAGTTCCTTTGGGAGTTTCAATTTTAAGCACTTCCTAAAAATTTTATTAGGATTAAATATTATGTTTTTTAATTAATCAACATCTTAAAATTTTTCCTATAATTAATGGATCCTTTAAGTTTAGTATTTGATGAAAACTTTATTAGTACAAAATTATTTCCTTGTGATTCACCCTCAAGAATAAAACTAAAAGATGAGTTCTTTACAAGTTCAGCTGTCCTTTTCTGTATCATTCCCTATAAAGATAAACCTTATGATTTAGTATTAATTCATCGCTCAAATCGTGGAAAAAGACACCGGGGAGAAATATCATTCCCGGGGGGAAAATTCGATCCTAATGAAGATACCTCATTGAAAGACACAGCTTTAAGGGAAGCTGAAGAAGAAATTGGATTACTACGAAACAATGTAAAAATAATAGGTTGTTTAGATGACTTTCCGACAATGACTAAATTCGTAATTACTCCTTATGTGGCCATCATCAATAAGGATCAAAAATTAATAAAGGATGACATAGAAGTTCAGAAGATATTAAAAATCCCAATAGATTTTTTTGTAAGTAAGAAAAATTTTAGAGAACAAGCAGTGGATATTGATGGCAATAAATTCCCTATTTTTTACTTTAATTATAAAAATGATGAGAATAAACAGACTTATACAGTTTGGGGAGCAACAGCTTACATGATATCTACATTTATCGAAACAATTTACGATATTAATATGTCAAACTTAGGTTTAAAACGATTTAAATTAGAAAAAATAAAAGATCTTAAAGAATATATCAAGTATAGAGAACAAATTACAAAAAAGTTTTAAGATGATATTGTAATCAAATAAAAATACAATGGATAAAATAAATTTTATCTTTAATGAGGAATATATAGCAGATAAGTTAAAACAATTAGATTCTCCTGAACGAATTTCAATGCACCATGAACATTTTATAAATTCTGCAGTTATATTCTTAATAATTCCATATCAAGAAATACCATATGATCTAGTCCTAATTCGCAGGACTAAGCAAATAAATGATAAACATTCCGGGGAAATGTCTTTTCCAGGGGGAAAATTTGATCCCAATAAAGATAAATCGTATTTAGATACAGCTTTGAGAGAATTGAGAGAAGAATTAGGAATTCCAAGAGATAACGTAACCATCTTAGGATGTATTGATGACCACCTTACCCCTAAAGGATTCATTATAACTGCTTTCGTAGCCTGTATTAATGAAAACCAGAAAATGATTAGACAAGAAGGAGAAGTCGAAGAGATCGTGAAAATTCCAATTACATTTTTTGCGAATAAAAAGAATTTCAAAGAAAGAACTTATAAACTCAAGGAAGATTTAATTGGAGTAGGTAAATTCAAGTATAGATCTCCAAATGATAAAAAATATGTAATATTTGGAGCTACATCCCACATTATTGTAAATTTCTTAGATACAATATACAATTTAGGTCTAATGACTCCAGGTTGCAGACGAATAACATGTGAAGATATTAAAGATAGGATCATTAATTAGTTAAAAATAACTAGAAATAATGAGCTGAAAAACTGTTTTCCAATAAATAAGTTAATTAAGAAATTAAAGGATAAAAGATGGATGATAAAAATTCAAAAGCAGGAAAAAATATAGTTGAAACTTGTTCACGATTGATGCCTTCTGAAACAGCAACTATAGTGACTGATAAAGAAACCATAAATATTGGGGAACTTATAAAAAAGTTTGCTGAAACCATTACAAAAGAAATCAATTTTCATGTTTTAGAAGATTATACTGAAAGACCGCTAACTACAATCCCCAAAAAAATTAAAAGTGATGTTGGAAAAAGCGATGTTTTATATTTCGCGGCTCGATCCAAACCGGGAGAATTACACCGATTCAGGGGCCCTTTAGTTAGACTTGCTGTATCTAAAGGAAGAGAAATTCATATGCCAAATATCAATGATAATATTATTCAAACTGGTATGCAAGCAGATTATTTTAAGATTGCTTCTTTAACATTCTCAATTATGAGTTTTGCCACAATCTCTAAATCTGCTATAGTAGAAACTCCTGGAGGAACAAGTCTCAAAGTATCATTTTCAAATAAATTGATGTGGGTTCCAGATACAGGGCTATTATGGTATAAGGGTATGTGGGGAAATTTACCTGCCGGAGAAGCGTTTACTTGCCCTGAAAATATCGAAGGTATAATGGTTATAGATGGCACATTAGGAGATTTCTTCAATGAAAAATATGGAGACCTTAATAAAACTCCTGTTTCAATACCTATTACAAATTCCAGGGCTGATATTGAAAATATTACATGTGAGAATCAAGAATTATTACTCGAATTTAAGCAATATTTAAGACAAGATGAAAATGCTAATAGAGTAGGAGAATTTGCATGCGGGACAAATATCTACTTAAAAAATTTTATAGGAAATCTTTTACAGGATGAAAAATTTCCGGGTGTTCATGTTGCTTTTGGAAACCCTTTTACACAGAAAACAGGAGCTAATTGGAATTCAATCGGACACGTAGATGGGATAATGAAAAGATCTTCATTATGGTTTGATGATAAAAAAATAATAGAAGATGGTAGATTTATTATGGAAGAGCTTTTAAATTTGGAGTAGATTCTTTTTATTAAAATTTAAATGAGTATTAATTTAATAGAAATTATAAAGAAAATTAATCAAAAAATTCATTTTATTTCAAATACTTTTTAATTTAATAATGTTATTCAATATGGCCCTTGACGGTTAGAGTGGTCTCTGACGCTGGGCTTCAAACCCAGTTATCCTGCGGAGGGATAGGGGTTCGATTCCCCTCGAGGGCCGCCAATTTTTATAAAAATCGGGTGATAAATTTGATTGATTTCAGCAAAATTATTGATTATTTTAAAAGCACACCTATACCTCAAAATATGCTGAATAGAGGGCAATTAGGGTTAAATGAGTTTTTAAATCCTATTAAAATTTTATTTGAGCAGAAAGCTATTCCTAAGGAACCTTGGAGTGATGAGCAAATTGAATTTTTCTTACAAGCTCTCTCGAATATGGACACAGATAAAGATTATAAGGCAGCAAGGGTAGGTGAAAGAGAAGCAAGGGTAGCATCTAAAATACATTTAAAAACTTCATCAGGATTTTGTCATGGTGTGGGTAGAAGTGGTTTTCTAACTGCTCCTCAGCCCAAAGCTCCTGGTGGAACAATTATGTATGAAATAACTAATTACTTAGCAAAAAATTTTCTTAGAAAATTTGGTTTACCTAATATAAAAAGCGCAATTGTAGTGCCATTATGTACAGGGATGTCTTTAGCTTTATGCATAGGTGCTCTTAGACCAGATTGGAATAATCTAAACCTGCTAGATAAAAGAACTGTTCTTGTTCCCCAAATTGATCATAAATCCTTAATAAAGGGACTCGATTTAATGGGTGTAAAAAGAAAAACTATAGAAGGTAAGTTATTCGGTGATGCTGTCAGAGTCCCTATTGAAGATATTAAATCAAAATTAGATAACGATTGTTTTGCGGTAATTTCAATTACAAGTTTTTTTCCCCCGCGTGAATTTGATAACATTAAAGAGATAAGTAAATTTGCTAAAGAAAATGATTTAATTCATGTTGTAATCAATGCATATGGAGTTCAAAGTCCAGAATGGATGGAATTAATTCGTTCGGGAATTGATGCAGGAAGAGTTGATGCAATAATTCAGTCAACTGATAAAAATATACTTACTCCTGTTGGAGGTGCTATTATTGCCTCACCAAATAAGGATATAATAACTAAAATAAGTCAAGCGTATGCTGGACGCGCTTCAGCGACTCCAGTAGTAAATTTTTTAATTTCTATGCTTTCTTTGGGTACTGAGGGATATCAAAAATTAATAAATGATCAACAGAAAAACCGAAAATTGTTAAAAGAAAAGATGAGTGAAGTTGCTGATAAGCTAAATGAGCGAATTTTGAATATATTTAACCCTGTAGCCGTAGCAATGTCTTTAAAGAATTTGAAAAAAGAGTATTTATCTAATTTAGGAGGAGCTTTATACAATTTAAGAGTCACGGGACCTAGGGTTTATAATCCAGAAGAAAATGTTTTTGGAACGTGCTGTTCAAATTATTTAACACCTTATATAGTAATGAATGCTGCAATAGGCGCAACCTCTAAAGATATAGTCTTAGCAGTTGAAAGATTTGAAAAGGCATACGCTCAAATTACTCAGAAGTAAAATCAATCAAAATATTTCAATCCTATTTCTAATTAAATAAAAATAAATAAAAATGAGTAGAACTATATAATATTAAATATTATTAGGTTATCTAACTATGGAGAATCGACTTTTAGATCAATTTAATAATGTAATTTCTACTCAGTGGTCCTTCAAAGAAGTAGAAGAACCATATAAACCATTGACACCAAGGGCACTATTTGAATTAGCGTATCACACTTGTAATTCTGTAACAATGAGAAATATTTTTATTAAATTATCTCCAGGTGAGGAAAAAGGTGGATTCCAAGCAATTTTTTATTCAAACAGTAAAAAATTCATCAATATAGAAGTATTAGACGATTTTATAAGATTGAGAAAATATTACCCAGAAGACTCTACTGGAGATAAACTAATAACTGAAATTCAACCAATGTTAAATAAAAGAAAAGCTGAATTTATTAAAAAAGATAAGCAGATTCAGACTCAAATTCTAAAAATTATATTAGTAGAGCGTAAATTAGATGAATGTGCGAATCTGGTAATGTTAAAAGAAATTAATAGAAAAATTTACTTCACTATTGGTGATGCTAGGGAAAGTGCTGCTGTAGTCCCTATATTTATGGAAGCGGATGGTGCAAGTCTAGTACAACTCGCTTTAAACAAATGGATGACTACAGTCCAAAATCTGGACCAAGAAAAAGTTTTTCCAGATAATCTTGTTTCAGGATTACTAAAAAATCTAATGCAAATAAAAAAATGGATCTTAAACTTAATATCATTAAACTTAACGTAATTTATAATTAATATCTGTTAATTCAATAGAATTTTTCTTCCCTAATAATAAAAAAAGTGGTCCAGGGGGGATTTATTCTTTAGAGAAGATTTTTCTCTTCTATTGAACCCCCGATCTCGGGTTTTTACGTTACAGACAACTTTTTTATTATTGTGCGTCTGTAGGGCCTTATAAGACCCGCGCTTTAACCAAGCTGAGCTACTGGACCTTTTGAAAGAAAATTTAAAATTCTAAGCTATTTATAAATCTTAATCTCTGTGCAAATAGACCTAATAATAATCATATAAAAACATAAAAACATAAAAATTTTTTTATTGTTGTACTCTGTTATATTTATAATTGAAGCATCAAAAAGAATAAATATATTATTATTAAATAAATTTGAAAAGGTGATTAAACTATAGCTGAAATGCTTACAGATTTATTAAACTCCATTTATAAAAGAATTGCTCAATTAGGCCAAGCAATCCAAGGGTTAAAAACTTCTTTGGATGGATTAAATCAGAACATTGAAGAAAAAATAACAAATTTGAATGAAAAATTAAAATCCTTTTCAGAAGAAATCACCATAACTCAGACGAAACATATTGATGTTTTGAAAGAAATTGGAGAAAGTACTAAAGATGAACTAAAAATAATTCAGGAAGGATTAGGATTAGATGCTTTAAATACTTTAATTAAAAAACTTAATGAGTTTGAAAAATTGTCTGGAGAGATATTAAATCAAGATACCGTTAATTTATTGCTCTCTGAAGCTATAAGTTCGGTAAAGAATTTAAAGCAGAAATCTTCCAATAATTTATAAAAGGTGAAAATATGACAGAAAATTTATTGAATGAGATGATTAATAAAATAAATCAAATAACTTCTTCATTAGATGGTACCATTGCTCAGATTAATCAAATGAGTACAGCAATTCAAACCATGTCTCAGAAATTCTCTGAAGAAACTACCTCTGTTAATGAAAACATTAGATTAATTGTCGAAGTACTAAAGCAATTTAGAATGAAATCTAGTGAAAGCATTCAAGAAATAGCCGACACTTTTAATGCAAAATTAAAAGAATTATATGATAAAAAATCTATAGAAGCTATATCAGAAGAAGAAAAGAAAGCTATAGATATAATTAGGAAAGCAGCTAAAACAGTTTCTAATAACCTCTATTACGCACAACTTTTAAATATTATCCAATCAATTAGAGAAGAAACAAATAGAATAATGAGCTGTAAAGAATAATAAATTCTTTAAATTATTATAATTACCAATTATTATATTTTAGTAATATTCAATTTTATGGAGTTTAAACATTTATGCCAATTGGCAGTTTTGTGATATTATTACCATTAGATGCAGATTACAAAATTTCTGGATATTATTTTAAAGAAGGTAAATCAAATTTTGAGGTAACCGGCGATCTCTTTCTAAGATTAAATCTAGATCATACAAAAAATGAATATAATCTGTTGAAACTCAAAGATTTTCAAATTTTTTCATATCTTTATAGATTTAAGGGAAAATTAGCCCGAAAGGCTTCAGGAGCAATTATTGGATTATTATTGAATGAAAATGATAAGCCAGAGAAGTTTCGCTCATCCCTCAAATTGGGGGCTGAAGCAATAGAAATTATCGGCCTTAATTTGTTAAGCATGTCTCAGGATGATTTTAAATTAATATTAAAAGATATTTACTTTGAACATTTCGAGCCATTAATTGATATTTTAAAACCTGATGCCCTAAAGGCAAGTATTATGTCAATCGCAAAATTTATGCTAAGTGGAGAAAAGAACGAAAGAAGAATTGCCACGGAACTTTTAAAAAAAGTAGAAAATAGTGAGCATGAAAAAATATCTGAATATTATATTTCAGCTGAAAATGCCTTAAAAACATTAGATTACGATAAAGCTACAAAACTTTATAACAAAGCAGCAGAGCTTGCAGAAGAACTTTATATCATTGACATTGCCGAATCTTTAAATGAAAAAGCAAGTTTTTCAGGGCAAGTACCTGATTTATCAAAAGAACGAGATAAAGCTGTACAAGATGCAAGAAATTACCTTCGAAATGAGAATTTTCATTCAGCATATATTTCATACAAGAATGCAAGTGAGTTATCTAAAAAATTAGTAGAGTTTGATAAAGAAGAAGAATATCGATTAAAAGCTAAAGCTTTGGAAGAATTTTACAAAGTAGATGAAGAATACAAAAAAAGATAAATAAATAATAGATCTTATTTTATTGAATTTTCTTTCTTGCCAAAGATTTTATACATTTTCAAGATCATGAAAGATTTAAAGAGAAGAGTTATTGGATTAATTACAGATTTTGGTGTTAAAGGTTTA
>JBHLPZ010000020.1:0-28083 GCA_048885325.1 Candidatus Odinarchaeota archaeon | reverse complement strand
GGAAATGATTTATTATTGGTTATCCTTAAACTTGTACGCCCGGAGGTGGGTTCAATAGCATCAAAACCTATTTCAACTAAATGTTTAGCAATTTCTACTCCCTCTTCTAAATCTAGACCCTTTCCCTTCCCTAAAAAATCCTGAGTAATTAGTTTGATTGTTATTGGAAATGCCTTTCCTAAATTATCTCTGATCTGATTGTAAATATCAATAACAATTTTTAATCGATTAAGAGTAGAACCACCATATTCATCATTTCGTCTATTTGTAAATGGAGAAATAAAGTCACTCAATAAATAAGCATGCCCTGCATGTAATTGTATCATGTCATAACCACACTCATAAGCTCTGAAACCTGCCTCGGCAAATTTCGTTGTGATTTCTTTAATTTCTTCATTTTTTAATTCACGACAGAATTTTTTAGTTAATGGATCTCTAAGTGGTGATGGACCAACGGTTTCTAAATTACGGTTAATGACATTATTACCTGTATGCCCTATTTGAGCAGCCACCTTAACATCAGAATATTCATGAATAGCATTTACTAATTTTTTTTGTCCTGGTAAATAGGAATCATCATAAATTCTTGTCATGCGAGTAGTTTGGGCTCCTATTGGATCTACAGCAAGATATCCAGTTATTATTAATCCGATACCTCCCCTTGCTAATTCTTTATAGAATTCAATAAGCGAATCAGTCACATAGCCATCTTTAGTTGCCCTTGATTCCCAAGTGGCTGAACGAACAAGGCGATTTTTAATTCTTACATTACCAATTTTACCTGGATTAAAAAGATATTTTAATTCTATAAGAATCATCTCCTAATTAGGGATCATTTCTAAATGGATGTCGAGCACTTTCTGCGTTTTCTATGGCATCATCTACAGACGGTAGATTTTCCATTGCTTTTCGAATCGCATTGCGAGTTGCTTTATAATTATTAATAAATATTCTTTTTCTTGCGCTAGCACTTGGATGCACAAAAACATTTACAATAATAACGATATCGTCTGCTAACTCTTTAGGAAGAATTCCATCTTCAACACATTGCATTACTGCTTTAGCTATTGCTGCTTGAGCAGGTCCATATGTTAAACTAGCATGACGAAGTGATGTTGGACGAACTGTAGGAATCATAATTGTAGGTGGTTTTACTTGCATATTCGGTTCAAGAATGACTTGAAGACCTTCGCGTCCTTCTTCTGGATTAGTTAATGCTAAGGCATAGGCATTCCCAACAGGACCCTGTTTTTTACCAATTAGGAGATCAATATGCGCAAGTTCAGCACGATTACCTACAAGAGATTCACCTACTTTTAAATCAAAATCTGAGATTTTTTCAGGTGTAATTCCAACAGCATAAAATCGGCTTGTAAGTGGTTTTTCTCCAAATTCAAAATGCAATTCTGTCTTTTGAATCAAACCTAATTTTTCAAGCTCAACACGTAACTCATCTTTTATTTCATAAGAAAGAGTATCACCTAAAACTAGTGGTTGTCGAGTTTTGCCTACTGGAACCTTCATCATATTTAAACAAGATTTAACGCCTAATGCTCCCGAATTTATTAAAAGTCTGGCAATTTTTTGAACTCGTTTCTGAAGAATTTGTGCCTCTGTTAGACGGTTGTTTTTCACATGGTCATATATTTCAAGCCAAATCTTAGGGAATACATTTGCAGAGCCTAAAATACATCCAGCGGCACCTCCTGCTAAAGCACCTAATACATTTTCATCCCATCCAATCATTACAGAAATCTTATCACTTACTTTTTCTAATAGGGCAGAGAAATATTTATAATCTCCACTAGAATCTTTAATTCCTACGATATTCTCAATTTCTACAAGGTCTTCAACCACTGTCCATGGCAATTCTACTCCGGTACAGACTGGAATATTATAAAGAACAATAGGAATTTCTGTTTTTTCTGCTATTGTAAAATAATGATCGTAAAGACCTTTAGCTTTAGGTTTTAAATAATAGGGAGTAACAATTAATACAGCATCTGCCCCAATATCTGTTGCTGATTTAGTTGCATCAACTACTAATTTAGTGCCAGTCTCTCCTGTACCTGCAATAACAGGTACTCTACCATTAGTTTCATCTACAACTATCTCTATTACCTTTAATCTTTCTTCAAAAGTCATATTTACAAATTCCCCTGTTGTTCCGGAAGGCACTAAACCTGTCACCCCTTGTTCAATTAAATGATTAACTAAATTCCTTAACATTTCCTCATTTACTGACTCATCTTTATTGAAAGGTGTAACCATAGCTGGCATTACTCCAGTTGGACGAAAATCAAACTTTCCCATTTTATTTTTAACCTCTTATTTTTATATTGATTTATGTAAATTATTTGCAGCAATAAAACTAAGACCTTTTTCAGTAAGAGCTTTAGCTGTGTGATTAACTGCTCTATATCTATCAAGATGATTTATACGAAGATAATCCCATAATCCTGCTTTCTTTAGTTCTTCTTTAGGCATAAAGTATTCAAGAATATCTGTAGGGTGTTCTCTTGTTTTCTCGATTTCTATATCTCCCCCTTCATGTTTAGCACTAACATTTTTAATTTTTTCTGCTAATTCTAATAACTCATCCCTTCGATCATAAGGTTGTCTTACAATACTTTTCCAAGTTTCGGTTATATGATGCTCTAATCTAACTACATCTTCAAAATCAAAATTTTTCCGAACATATGCCGCTAATTCAAGAGTTTCATTATTAACTGAGTTAGCAAGATTGAAGCCAATAAGCGGACTTGAACCATCTTCACGAGCAAACAATTTAGCAGTTAATAAAGTCCAAAGACAAGCATAAGGGTTATCATTGCCCATATACACACTTATCTTGAATTCATTATTTATTCCTAACTTATGAATAAAATATCCAAGTAAAACAGTACCAGGATTTACATTAAGTACTTGCTTTATTCCATAATTGGTATAATAATAGAAAAATTCATCGATCCATTTTAAAGCAAAATCATTAGGTTGCCCTACACCGCCAAAATATCCAGTTATGGTTTCAGGTCCTCCTAGATGCACATTTACAGGAAGTCCATCCGGTCCTGGAGTCGTTCCTTTTGTATCTAATGTTTCAACCCATGTAGAACCAATAATTTGCATTGCCGCGGCCATGGCAATTAAATCTCCATCTTCCTCCTGTTCTTTCATATTTCTAACTCGAATAATCCTTCCAGGAACTAGTTGTTGAGTATCAATAGCATCTTTAGCAATTGCAATAAGAAATGGAAAATATTGACAGGCAGATAACTCTAAAGTTACTGCAAAATCCTCATTAAAGTTCATTTGTAATGCTTTTTCCCCAAGAACCTTTCTTCTATACGCGGGAATACTAATAAAAGCATTATTATCTCGCTGATTTATTAACCATTCAAGATCTTTGATATAATTTGGATTTACTTTTTCTAGTTTTTGTATTAAATTTTCGACTCTACCAGCCTCTTCTGCTTTTCTATTGATTTCTTCTATACCACCATATTTATCAAGCAATTCTAAAAGATCATTAATTAATGGATTACTCTCATCTAAAAGAAAATTATTAACTACATTTAATGCTTTATCTGAAATTTTAAGCTTTTTCCTCAAATCTTTCATTTTTTATAATTACCTTTTGATTTAATTATCGAATATTTCGAAAAGAAACCATAAATGTAATACAAGATTCACTTTATTTTAAATTTATTTAAAACACATCAAAAGCTTTAATTATAATTCGAAATATCATAACTATATTAGAAATAATAAGAGTAGATCCTTGAAAATGTTCAAATATAAAGTATCAATTTTAGGAACCGGCTTTATAGGATTATGTTCAGCGGCCTGTTTTGCGAATAAAGATATAAAGGTTTTAGCGTCAACCCATAATGAAAAAAAGGCAACTTTAATTAATGAGGGAAAAGCCCCCTTTTATGAAGCAGGTTTACAGGAAATAATGGACAGTATTAAAAAAGTTAAACCCGATCTTTTAAAGTGTTTAACCGATCCAATAAAAGCAATAACGGAAACAGATATATCAATGATTACTCAAGGAACTCCAATGAGAGAAGATAAAAGTATTGATTTAAGTTTCATTGAAAATACAGCAAAGGAAATTGGAGAGGCGTTAAAAACTAAAGAAAAATATCATTTAGTAGTTGTTAGATCAACTGTAGTTCCTGGTACTACACGCAATTTAGTAGGAAAAATTATCTCTGAGGTTTCAGGAAAAGAACCAGGGAAGGATTATGGATTATGTATGCAACCGGAATTTTTAGCTGAAGGGCGTTCAATTGAAGATACATTACAACCGGATAGAATTGTAATAGGAGAATTTGACAAAAAGAGTGGTGCTATGCTACAGGAATTTTATGAATATTTCTATGGTGATCATCTAAAAAATTGTCCTATCCTTCGAATGAATTTAGAAAGTGCAGAATTAGTTAAATATGGAAATAATTGTCTTCTGTCCACTAAAATAAGTTATGCTAATGAATTTGCTAATTTTGCAGAACTAGTTCCCAATGTTGATGTTGTGCAAGTAATGAGAGGTGTAGGCTTAGACTATAGAATAAACCCAAGATTTTTGGGTGCAGGTTTAGGATTCGGAGGGTCTTGTTTTCATAAGGATGTTAATGCTATAAAGGCATGGGCTAAAAGTAAGGGATATAAATCCAAACTATTGGAAGCAGTTCTTGATATTAATGATGACCAAGCTATACATATTGTAGACATTGCCGAAGAATTAACTGGAGGGTTAAAAGGCAAAAAGATTACTTTATTAGGACTCGCATTTAAACCCGGCACTAATGATATGCGAGAAGCTGCAAGTATTCGGGTAATAAATGAATTATTAAGGAGAAATGTTACAAATATCGTAGGATTCGATCCTAAAGCTATTGAAACTGCAAAAATTGAATTAAAGGACAAAATAACGTATGCTAATTCAATTGAGGAGGCTTTAAAAGATTCTGAATGTGCTTTACTAATAACTGAGTGGGATGAATTTCGAAAATTAAACCCAGATGATTTTAAAAAACTTATGAGAACGCCAAATCTCATAGATGGAAGAAGAATATTCGATTATGATGAATTTAACAAGAATTTACCATTTAGAGCAATAGGTCGAATTGAATTAAAGTAATTAGCTCATATCTGTAGGAAAGAATTAAAAATTGAATAAAAGGAAAATTACTTATTTATTCTTATTTTATTAATGATTCAACTAAATCAAATAATTAACACTAATTTTGTCAAGGCAAATCCCACTCCAGTGAGTAACATTGGTGGAATGTTACCGAAAGAAAGGTCGCATAAACCTAGATTTGTATGTGTATAAAATTTTATAAAATTTTTTTTAGATATAATTAAATTTATTAAAATCTTCTTATACTATTTTTTTGTAACGGGAACTTGAATTAGGAATATATTAAAGTAAAAGAGGAAATAAATATGTTTTGCAAATCTTCTTATAATTACAAAAAGGTAATTTATTTACTTGCCTTAATAATTTTATTTCATTTGTTTTTCTATCCAATCCTCTTTACTAACTCTAATTTAATCAATAGAACAGATAAATTACCTGAGGTTCCATTATCAAAAGTTGATTCCTCTAGTTTAGATCCCCCTTACATCGAGAGCACAACAATTACAAAGGAAACATTTGGGGTGTATAATTTTGATGTGGATATGCCTTCTGTTCGACCCGATGGAGATTTATATATAGCTCAAATTGCTATGGATGATGATGCACCTTTTAGTTCGACTCCAAGTGGTTGGACAGAGATTGAAAATGGGATTCGGGGTGGTATAGGTCCTGATGTTCGCTTCGCTACATATTGGAAAATAGGAAATTCAGAACCTGCCACCTATAGATGGAGTTGTTCGACACCGAGATTATGGATTGGGGCAATACATCGCATAAGTGGTTTTGACTCTAACAATCCTATCCATACTTCAGGTATAATAACAGGTGAGAGTGCATATCCAATTGCTCCTTCTATTACAACTACTGTTGACGATTGCCTAATTCTTCGCATGTTTGGAGCAGATGACAATAATATATACTCATTTTATTGGCCTTATGGTACTACCCCCATTTTTCAAGAGAATTGTGGATATGATTCAGTAATGAGTGCTGCTGCTTATCATATTAAAGATACTGCTGGTTTTATTAGTAATGCTCAGTTTAGAATGTCGTATTCGGCAAAGTGGGTAGGAATATCAATTGCAATTCCTCCAATGCCAGATACAACGCCTCCCACATACTCTAATTTATTCGAAAGTTCGGATCCATTAGAGCTAGGAAATACAGAGATTATAAGGATCAACACTACTGATAGTTCAGGCATTAACCAAGTTTTAATCGAATTTGGTGGATCAAACCACTCAATGACATATATTAGCGGAGATATGTGGCGTTATAACTCCTGGACTCCAACTAGTGTAGGAATTAAGTCATATACAATATGGATGGAAGACAATAATAATAATTGGAACTCTACGACGGGATCGATTAATGTAATCGATACCACAGCTCCAACTTACTCCGATCTAATTGAAAGTGCGGATCCTTTACAACTAGGGGATAATGAAACCGTCACCATTAAAGCCTACGACTCTCCAGGTTCAGGGATAAAGCAAGTACTATTAGAATATGATTCTTTAAACCATACTATGAATTTTTTGGTAGCGAATACATGGAGTTGGGGTAATTGGAAACCTAATTCAATTGGTATCTATTCTTATAAAATTTTTATAGAAGATATGCAAAATAATTGGAACGCTACAAATGTTTACAATATAACAGTAATAAGCACGACTGCACCACTAATAGGAAATTTATCTGAGAGTGAAGATCCCTTAGAGTTAGGCAATAATATTACTATATCTATAGAAGTTGTTGATGAGCAGACTTCAGTTTCAATTGTATTAATCGAATTAGAGAATGAAAATTATACTATGAATAATGTATTAATGAATACTTATGAATATACTTGGACTAAAGATTCAGTTGGAATCGTTGTTTACAAAATTTATGCAAATGATACCGAGAATAATTGGAATTCACTTACTAGTAGCTTTGACATTGTAGATACAACTGAGCCTACTTTTACAGCAATCACAGAAAGCCAAGATTTGTTAGAATTAGGAGAAACAGTAATTATCACCATCAATGCTACTGATCTAACAGGAATAAAACAAGCTAAAATTAGTTATGAAGAACATAACCATACTATGTGGAATATCGGCGGGGATACTTGGCAATATGATCTTTGGACACCTATTAGCACTGGTAATTATTTTTATTCCGTTTGGATTGAAGATAATAATAATAATTGGAATTTTACTATGGGAGATATTACTGTTCAAGACACAATTTCACCAGTTTTCTATAACTTGACAGAAAATGGTGATCCTATTGAATTGGGCGAAGATTTAATAATTACAATCACTGTGTATGATTTATCTGATATGAAAAGAGTTTTAATAGAATATGAAGGTTTAAATCACTCTATGGCGAATATAGGTGGAAATCTGTGGCAATATGATATATGGAGGCCTACTTTAGCTGGTAATTATTCATACATTATTCATATGGAAGATTTTAATAATAATTATAACTGCACTACAGGATCAATTAAATTTCAAGATACAACTTCACCTGTTTATTCAAATCTAAATGAAAATGCAGATCCATTAGAATTAGGTGATATGGAAATTATTACAATTAATATCGATGATATTGGGGGAATTAATCACATTTTAATTGAATTTGAAGGATCAAACCATACAATGAATAATCTCTATGGAAATGTTTGGCAGTATGACAGCTGGCTTCCAAATAATTGGACGGTATACCAATATAAGATTTATATGGAAGATAGAAGCGGCAACTCAAACTTTGTTATAGATAACATAACTGTTCAGGATAATACACCACCTCCACCTCCCATAATAACGAATGCTCCGAGTGGCGATGTAAGTGGTACTTTAATGTTCGACTGGCTAGATGGTAGTGATCCATCGGGTATATCCTACTACATCCTAATTATTGATAATGAATCAGATCCTTATGCTAAAAGTGGTTTCGTGTGTATTTTTAACATATTAAATAATGGATCTGAAAGTAGTTTTTTTGAATTAACTGACCCTCTTGTTAATGGTAGATATTATTATTTTTTGTATCAAATTGATGGAGTAGGTCATCAAAGTGAATATACTATGGGGTCATTTAATATTATTTCAGTTGGCGATCCAGGCTTAATGAATTTAATTATTATATCAGTAATTTTAGTGAGTATAATCGGGGTAAGTGTGACAATTATTATAACTAGAAAAAAATTGAAAAAAGAAATATCACCTCCTCGCAAAAAGATTCATCTTAAAACAATAATTTCTCATATGAATAAAATTTCAAGCTCAAAACCATCTTCTGTGAAAAAGGATGCTCTAGAAAAGAAGGTGAGTCATACGTCCGAGAAAATGTTAAATAAAAGGATATCAATCGATGAAGATATTCTAAAAAATCGAATTGATAGAATTAGACAATTTGGTATAGAATTATTTACAGAAGGCGCATATTTAGAAGCCCAAAAAGAGTTTGAATTTGCCGAAAAAATACTTTTAAAACTGGGTAGAAAAGAAGAAGCTCTTGAATTTTTAGACTTACATATTGGAATCAAAGAATTAGTTGAAGAACGCGAAAAGAAATTAAAATTCTTGAAAAATGAGAAATTGGAAGAAGATTCACTCTCATTATTTGACTTATATAATGATTTAATCGAATTATCGTTAAGATTAAAAGATATTGATATGGCAGATATGTATCAATCTGAATTAATTCAGATATTCCAATCAGATAAATTAAAGTTGAAGGATTTAGAATATAAAAGGTTTATTTTATATAAGGAAGCAAATTCTTTAATTAATGATGCGCTTTTTGAGAAATCAATAAAGCTTTATGAAAAATGTAAAAAAATATCCGAATTTTTAGTAAAATTAGGAAGAGAAAATGAATCAAAAAATGTAGAAAAGTTTAAAGGCATAATTAATGGATGTTTAAAACAGGCATCTCAATCAAATAATAATGGAGGTAAATCATGAGGAAAATACCTGGCACTTTATTCAATTTAGGAATAACTAGCTCAAAAGAGGATAAATTTAATTTAAATATTTGGTATAGAGAACAGTTAGTATATGAAAAAACAGGGTTAATTAAGGAAAGCATTACAAATGAAATTCAGTTCTTCTTTGAAAGTAAAAATTTAATAATTCCACGTAATAGGATAGAATGGCTTGTAAAAGAAGAATTAAAAAGTGTTTCTCCCGATACTGATATGACTTTTATTGAAGGGACTGTATCCACGATCCTTGAGGATTTTCAAAGAACACCAACTGAGGAAATGAAGAAAATAGTACTTATAGGACTTTCAAATGCAGGAAAAACTTGTATCTACGAACGTGTATTTGAAGGGAAGAAACCCTGGGAACTTCTACATTCAGCAGCAACTAAAGGAATCGCCTATAAAGAGTATAATATCGGTTCGATGTCTAAGCCAATGATATGGGACTTAGGAGGTCAACAACAGTATCTTGATGAATATCATGGAGTTCTGAGGGAAAATATTTTCAAAAAAGCATCTATATTATTGTATGTTGTTGATGTGACTGACGTAGATCGATTTGAAAATGCAAGGTTAGAATTTGAATGGAGTGCTAAACAAATTCTCGCTTTTAATCCTACAGCAAAATTAAATATATTTTTACATAAAATTGATCTCATTAATGATAAAGAATCAGTTTTAACATACTTAAAGGATTTTTTTTCTCAAAATATTTCAAATGAAATATCTTTTCATGAAACCTCTATTTTTGGACAAACATTGTTTTCGGCGTGGAGTGAAATTATAAGAGTTATTTCACCTAAATCGACTTTTATAAATTCAATATTGAAATTATTAAAAAATCATCACGGAGTTAAAGATGCAGTTTTACTTGATAAGTCAACGGGTTTAGCATGTGGTTCAACTTTAGAACCATCTGATGAAGATATTGTCATTGGTATGTTATCATTATTGATAGTAACTATAGATAAAGTAACTAATGAAATGAGTTTAAAACGTTTTAAAGAATTTAAATTGAAAACAGATTCCAATTATCTTTTCTTAAGTAATGTAAATAATGATCTGCTATTAGTTATTATTTTAAATTCTCCTAATTTTACAAGAGAAGTTTTGAATGAAATTGAAGATATAGGGAAGCAAGTTTCACATCAAATTAAGAGTTTATGGAACTAATAGGAGGAATATTACAAAATTGCCAAAAGGAGTTTTTTTATTAATTCATGACGAAATAAAAGGTCCAGAAATCAAATGTTCTTATTACACAAGCCCTATAAATTTACCTCAAGAATTTATTTCTAAACTCTACATGTCACACGCAGGATTTAAATCATCTTCACATCTTGAGATTAAATTAAGGCATTATAGAAGTGTTTCATGTTTCACGGGAAATTTAGATCGTAGAAGTCAAATGGAAGGTATTTTAGGCGTTATCTTTGAAGAAAATGAGACTTTTGATAATTTAGATTTATTTTTACAACGTAATTTGATTTATGCGATAAATAATGCTAATAATCAAACGATGAAAGAAATTTTCTCAAACAAATTACTTGAATATCTTGAATTAAACAAACTTATTGAAAAGGTTGAAATTGAAAATATTGAAGAAATTTTTTTTCTACAAGGAGATGATAAGTTTAAATCCTCTCCACTTAAAATTGGAGAAAAACTCGTATCTAATTCTGAAATGATTGACATTTATCGTAAAGTTATGGAACAACAAGATATTCCCCAATATCATTATAATAAATTAGATTTGAAAGGACAGGATAATATATTTATAATTTTTAAGGCTAATCAACATAGTTCTGATATTGAAAAAATAATGCAATTGATAAAACCTTATTTAGAGAAGTATTATTTTTATTCATTAGAGATTTTAGCTTTATGTCTCTTGCCTTCAATTATAGGGATCGTACCAGTAAATCCTAAATTAAACAATAAATATGCAGATAATCGGAAATCTGTTTTATATAACCTTCAAAAATCAGATAACTACGCTAAAGATTTTAATGAGATCGTGTCATATTTAATAAACGGTGAAATCCTGCTCTCTTCTCTATTATAGATTTAACCGAGAGCTCTTAGCTGTTTTACAACCTCTTTCAATAACATATTTCCTATTCCAAAATTCACATATTCAGAAAAAACTAAGACCAATATAAATTCTATTCCTTGAATTTCTAAATTTTCTGAACATACTTTTTGTTGATTCTTTAATTCAAGAAACATTTTAGAAACGCTGTGAACGTGTTTCTCATTCCTAATTTCGAACTCTCTGATTGTATTAAGCAATGTTTTTTGTGGAATAGATGTATATAAAACTTTCCCTTCAGTAGTAAATATAGCACTCCCAAGTATCTCACGATCATCCACACATCTTCTTAAAAGGTTAATTATTTCTTGAAATTTTGGGGATGAGGTTAAATTCGCATCAAAATCATTTTTTTGTGCTTCACTTTTAATATTGCTTTCGTAATATTCTATTTTAGGAAATTCAAAATCTGCTAATTGATATCCTCTTATACTAAAAAACTTGTCTACAAAAACTTGAAAATTGTGAGAGCAAACAATTCCCGAGGGAACGCTATTGGTTGTTACATTATTACTTTGATTTATTATTTTTAGTGGAACTTTTAATAATTTTTGATTGGCACATTCTGGACATATTATACGAATTTTTTTAATAATTTCTTCTTGATTGAAATTTTCATTATTGTCTTCTGATTCCAATGCCGTTGATGATTCTAAATTCTCATTTTGCTTTTTCTCTTCAACAATAGGAAGAAGAATTGGATTTTTTTTGGCCTTATCAAGATCCTGTTTCAGTCTTATATTTTCTAACCGTAATAAACCCACTTTATCCTTCAATTCTCGATAAGTATTTTCCATCTCTCTTAATCGGAATTGAAAATATGAATTATTATCTTTATCAGAATTAGATATAGTCGCTTCTATTTCCATAATTTTCTCTTCTAAGTTGTCTATTTTATCGAGATACCCTGATATTTCTTGATGTTTTAATTCTAATTCCGATTCTAATTTCTTAATCTTATTTTTTAGAAGATCTTCGTTCATTCCGATTGTTCCATATTTCTACAGTTATCTTTCTAAATAATATATTTCATAGATTTATATATTTCGAATTAGTATAACTTAGGAATTTCCACATCAAATTTACTCGCAAAAATCGATAGTGCTTTTTTTAAAAGTAATTAGTTAATAAAAGATTAGAATTTCGCTTATTTTACATATTCTGGATGAAATATTTTTAAGTTTACTTAGTATCAATTTTATTAGGACAAAAAATATAATTAGTTTCCAACTATGGAAGAAAAGGAAACAAGTAATTTGTTAAAAAAGTTGATTATTCTAGGAATAATTTTTAATATTTTTTTATTTGGTATATTACCACTTATATATCTTTCTCAACGTAGAGAAGTTCCATCTATCCCTCGAGATCCAATATATTTCGGGAGTAAGTATATAGCTAAGGATATCGATCCTCACTATTGTAGTAACTGTTCCGCCATTAATGCAATAACTATGGTTTGGGAGGGGTTACTTGCAATAAATTTTAGTCACCCCGAAATGACACTTTATCCTTTACTAGCGACAGATCTGGGTACTTATGATGCAACAGGAACTGAATTAACCTTTAACCTTAAAATGGGGGTGAGATTTCATGATGGTATCCACTTTAATGCAGACGCTGTTGTATGGAGTTTTAATAGGTTGCATTATTTAATGAATGTATCTGGAACGCTTCCCAATACTGTATTATATAATAGGCCAACTATTATCCGGACCTTGTATGAATGGCCTGATGGCACTCCCATCATTAACCACACTGAAGCAGTCAACAATACAAGAGTAAAATTTGTGTTAAATAGACCCTATGGGCCATTCCGAGCTTTATTGACATTTCCAGCATCAGCTATCTTGTCTCCTTTTTCTACACCTCAACTTGATTATATTAATCCAGCTGAAGTTGATGTTCCAGGTGCTGGCAATCCTTTATCAATATATGGACCTTGCATTGGAACTGGTCCTATGATGATAGAAAAACTTGAAACTTATGAAGTAAGATTCTATGCGTTTCAAGATTATCATCAACCTATGATGAATTTTGACGTCTTAGTCCATATTAAAATCCAAGATGATGATGTTAGAAATATGTATCTAATATCTGGAATGATTAATTTTATAACAGATCCCTCTCCAGAATATCTAGAAGCTATAGAGGCAGAGGAGGAGGTAACTTTATATGAAGCTGGATATGATGCTACAATCCAATACTTGGGATTCAATAATAAATTATATAATACGACTTGGAGAAAAGCGATATCATGGTCCCTTGATTATGAATCCATAATAAATCAAATCTTAAAGGGGGAAGCAATTAGATTAAAATCTCCCATTCCTTTAGGAATATTATTTGCTAACTGGTCATTTAGCACTCCTATCCTAAATTTTACTAAAGCAAGACAATATATGAATCAAATGGGGTATGGAATTGGCTTTACATCAGATGCTGAATGGGAAACTGTAGCAGCATCCTCAACTCCATTTTTGACTTTAAATTATACTTATAACTTAGATAATGAATTCCAAAAAGAAGTACACCTATTATTACAAAATAATCTTTCAAAAATAGGAGTTAAAGTTATAGATGCTGGTATGACTGAAGAGGAATATATAGATCGCCTTTCCAATGAACGCAAATTAAGTGCTGGATGGGATGCATTACAACTCTTTTGGACAGGATGGTGGCCCTATTTCAATGATCCATCCACTTATATTAATTCTTTAATGTCTAATACCTCCTTATCTAATTCAGCTCAAATCAATGATCCAACTTTAGAAGATTATATATTAATAGGGCTTCAAGAAACTGATCAAAACAAAAGAAAACAGCTCTATTGGGATCTACAAAGATATGTGGTGGAAGAACTCTGTCCCTTCGCTTTTTGTTATGTAGAGAAAAATTATGATGCATGGGATAAGGATTTGCATGGATTCCCAAGTAACGCAATGGAAATTCCTTACTTTTATCCATGTTATTGGGTTTAATCTTAAGAAAAAGAGTAATCCTTATCCCAAATATATTTAAATTTACTTATCCATTTACCACTTGATGAAATTTAGGAATGTATTAATTATTTGGTTATTACTAATTTTTTTTAATTTTAGTATTCTAAATGTAAAAGCTAACCCCATTCCATATGTAACAGTCCCTATTTATGATCCTGCGAGTGTTTTTTTTTATTTCTTTTATGAATTACCGCTGATGTTTTTTATTACATTTAATGCTGAATTTCTAGTTGTCTATATATTTTTAAGAAAAAAGATACTTAATGATTCAAAAGTCTATAAATCGATTTTTATCATAAACTTTTTCACATTCCCCCTCACTCAAATTTTTGCCTTATTTCTTACATTATTATCTTCAGTTTATTTCTTAATCGTTTATTTCTTAATAGAAATTATTCCAATTAGTTTGGAATGCTTTTTAATAAATTATTTATTTAAGAATTTTAATGAAAGATATGTAGAATACCCTGGATTAAAAAAAACAATTTCAATAGTTATAACTGCAAATTTAATGACTTTCTTAATTGGGTTTGGAGTTTATTTTCCAAATATTATACAAATAATATCAATTTGATAAAAGCATTTAATATAATAAAAACCCGCAGGATGGGCAATTCCTTTTTTCACTTTTTATAATTTTACTACAATTAGGGCAAATTAAGATTTTACTTCTTGGTGCAAAAGGGTCTTCAGTGTGAATTACCTTCGGTTGTGTTTTTGATTCAATTTCTCGCAAATATTCTACGATATTTTTCTTTTCTACTTGTTTAATTTCTGGAGATATAGGCATTCTACCTGCTTGTACATCTAGTACATAATCTTTATCAAGTTTTAAAATGTTAAAGCAATTATGACACCTAAATACATGAGGGATTCCAAAACTAGAAATTTTCGCCCATTGAGCCCAGCAAGCTTTATGGGTTACTGTTCGGCAAGCAGGGCATTCAACCAAACCTTCATTATCTCTTTGAAAACATATGGAACATGAGACAATTTTATCAAAATCAGGAGGATCATCTGCAAGGTTTATAAAAAAAGGTTTATTTTCTGCCGTTATTACCAAATTGTTTTGTCCATAAAACTCCGTTTTGATATATTTTTTTTTAGCAACTTTATTTGAGATGGTTTCTAAAAAATTCTTATTTTCTACTTGATAAAATTCACCGTGGTATTGCTTAATTAAATTCATTAAATTCGGTTTTGAGTTGACATATTGTTCATCTAAGCATATAACATCAATAATAAAAGGTAAATCCTTTATTTTTTCTATTAAATTTTCTAAAACAGGCATAAGTTGGGGAGAAATATCATCTGTCTTATGGTCAATTAATATTAACAACCGAAAGAGTTTTTCGGTAATTTTTTTAAATACTTCAATGATAAATGTTGTAGCTATAAAAATCCCACTTGCTATGTTTGCTTTAACTAAAGAACGTTCTAATGACTTTAATGTTCTTAAAATAAGAAGAGGATCAAAAGTAAAATGCTCTAAATAATTAGGGCCATCCTTATTGAATAGTATCAAGTTAAATCTATCTGAAGGATCAATTGCTTGCTTTTCTTTCATAAATTCTAATAATCCATTATGGATTAGTTTTTTTTTCGAAATTTTTGGTGTGAGCCCATAGAAAATGAGACAATCTTCGCTTTTGGTTATTTCCATGCTGAAAATCTCAATACGATACTACTGTTAAAATATTAGAACATAAAAAATGCTATCTTGATATGATAATACCCAACATCCAATATATATAATATGAAAATTTTTATCAGCTTCTCTTTTAGTATTAAAAGACTCTAGCTCTCCATCAAGAAAAAAAATAAAGAAAATTTATAATTAATTCATTCTTTGCCCCGAATTAATTTAACCACAAAAATTATAAGAAAAATAGCTCCGATTGTAACACATATAATCGGAATCACCTCAATGACGATTCCTATAACAAATTTTTCTGGTGTATTAATAGCCTCTACAAACTCCTGCCAGTTTGTAATATTAGGAAAATCCCATCCTAATAACGGAGGCAATATAAACATTGTTACTATAAAAATAACAATTAAAATTATCCCAATAGTAAATGCTGTCCACTTTTTCATAGAAGTTCACTTAACTTTTTAATAATTTCAGTAAAAAAGTATAAGACACTAATAGATTTAAGGTTATCATTGGGATTAAGTTTTTCTACATCTTCGAGTCTGAGAACATCTGGAGGTCTATATTTTGCATATACAATGGTTTTCATGAATCTTATTCCTTATAAATAGTTATGACTACATTTCCCTTTTTGTGCCCAGTTTCGACATATCTGTGAGCCTCGACAATTTCTTCCCAGGGATAATAGCGATCTATAGCCGATGTTAAATTACCCGTCTCAATTAGCTCTTTAATAAAGATCAAATCCTCAGTCTTTAATTTGCTTGGGGAATCCCTAATAACATTAAGATATGTTCCACCCTTCTTTAAAGCCTTTTTACCATGTGAAGGGGAAAGCTTGGCTACTGCATCAAAAATAACATCATAAATCTCGCCACTCTGGGTAAAGTCATCTTTAGTGTAATCTATTACTTTGTCTGCTCCGATAGATTTCACCAATTCTATATTTTTGGTGCTACAAACTCCGGTAACTTCTGCTCCGAAATACTTAGCAATCTGTACTCCAAAAGTACCTACGCTTCCCGAAGCTCCATAGATAAGAGCTTTTTGACCCTTCTGGATATTCGCCTTTCTAAGAACGTTTAATGCTGTAATTCCCCCAGAAGCAAAACCAGCAGCGGCTTCTTCAATAGTTATATTTGTCGGCTTTAGTGCAAGTATTCCGTTTTCAGGTAAACATTTATACTCAGCATAAGCACCAAACTTCATTTCTGTAGATGCAAAAACGTGATCGCCTTTTTTAAACCGCTTAACATCCTTTCCTAATGATTCAATTTCTCCAGCGAGCTCCATCCCTAGAATAGGTCTTTTTGGTTTTTTAATCCCTAACATTATATGCAACATGAAGGTTTGAAATTTGGAGGTTGGGTGTTTACCTCTTCGCACTATTACATCCCCTATTGTTACTGATGTCGCATGAACTTTTATAAGGACTTCATCATCCTTGGGAGTTGGTTTTTCAACTTCCTTGAACTGGAGAACATCCGGGGGTCCGTATTTTGAGTATATAATTGCTTTCATAGAAACTCATTCTTATTTAAGCTAATTGATATCAAAAAAAGGTCCACGCATACCAAATAGTCAGAACATTAAATCCAAAACTCACAATGATCAAAAATATATCATAACTCTTATAACCCTTTATTCCGATGAGATTAAAAACAATAAAGAAAACTGCTACGATTATATTTACCCAACTATTGATAGGATTATCCAATATCAGGGATAGAAAAACCATAATAATAGGAATCACCATTATTATTGATGCTCCAAGCCAAGCTTTCTGAGTTACTGGTTTCCCACCTATTTCACCTGATTTAAAATCCCCAGCAAATATTCGCATTACATCACCTAATAAATAACATAACATTGCTGCTACCCATAGGAATGAAAGTATTATCTTCACATCGACCATATGACTATCACATTCTCTATTCTACTATTTTCTTCCTTTTGAATATTTTTCCTTTTATAATAATTAAGTAAACTTACTTATTTCATTAATTTATTTATTTCAATTCAAATAATTTATTGATTTTTTCTAACCTTGTTTCTCTAGATAATCTTTTTGTAAGAGGATTGTGATCTCCATATAAATTTTTGTGATAAACAGGTTTTTGTGTTCGAAAAAAGACCCCTAAGGTAAATTTATGCTTCTCTTTAGCTATCTTTATTGCATCAAAATAATTATTAGGTTCGTTTTCTAAATATTCAATATTTTCTCTATATTCTTCCCACTTATGGTATGGAACAGCAGGCTGTAAAACTTCTATGAATGTAAAACCTTTATGTTCAACTCCCTGTACCATAAGATCTGTGAGATGTTTTATATTTCCAGAAAAACCTCGCGCAACAAAAGTAGCACCTGCTTCAATCATCAAAGACATTGGATTAAATGGTTCTTCGTAGCTTCCTCTGGGAGTAGAAGGCCCTTTCCATCCTTTTTCTGCTAATGGTGAAAATTGACCCGTTGTAAGAGCATATACACTATTATTATGTAAAATAAAAGTTATATCTTGGTTTCTTTTTGCTGCGAACATTGTATGTGCCAACCCTTCTGCTAATCCATTTGCATCTCCAGAAAAATTAATTATTTTTAAATCTGGATTTGCAATTTTGATACCTTCAGAATTCGAAACATTTCGTCCATGTAACCCATAAATACCACTTAAATTAAGATAATCAAAGATTTTGGCATGACATCCTATTCCAGCGGTCATAATTATGTTTTCTCTGGAGATTCCTTTATTTTCTAATATAGGAATTGCATTTCTTATAGCAGTAAATATCCCAAAATTACCACATCCAGGACACCATGTAATTTCAGCATTTGTTTTAAGATCTTCCATTTTATTCAAGCACCTCCTTTAGCTTGTTTGCTAAGTCAATCGGGTCAAATGGCCGACCATTATATTGTTTAATGGTATTTCTAATCTTTAATCCTGCTTTTTCTTTTAAGAGGTTTGTAAATTGTCCGGTAGAATTTTGTTCGACAACTATATTATTTTGATTTTTAAATTCTTCTAATTTCCAGATAGGTAATGGACTTAAATATATTGGCGCAATAATAGTAGGATTTAAATTCCCATATTGAAGAGCCTCTAAAACACTCATATAAGTTGAGCCATATGTGAAAATATTAGATTGTCGATCTCCTCGAATAATTTTAACAGTGTCTTGTTCTTTTAAATATTCTATAAGTGTCGCTAACTTTTTATTCCTTTTTTCGTGCATAAATGATATCTTTTCAGCGCTTTCTGTTGTAATACCAGATTCGTCATGTTCATAACTATTCCATTTTATTATCTGTTTTGATGGTGGAAACAATATAGGAGAAATTCCATCATCCGTGTCCAAGTATCGTTTATATTCACCAACTTTATGAATTTTTGGCTCTGCCCATTTGGATTTTTCTAAATCAATTTCAACCGTCATACTGCTCTCTGAAAAGTGTTTTTCAGTTAGTAATATTCCTGGTGTTTGAAATTTCCATACTAAATCCAACATTTCAGCAGTAAGAAAATATGCTTCTCTAATGGTTCTAGGAGAAGCAACTATTCTTAAGAAATCTCCATGACCTGCAGTTAATGCAAAAGATAAATCAGCTTGTTCTGTATAAGTGGGGACTCCTGTTGCTGGTCCTGGTCTTTGCGATAATATAACTAATACAGGTGCCTCCGTCATACCTGCTAAAGAGAAGCCTTCGGTCATGAGGGAAAAACCACCTCCACTCGTACCAACCATAGCTTTTGCTCCTGTGAAAGCCGAACCAATTGCCATATTAATAACTGCTATTTCACTTTCAGCATGAACAACTGCTAGACCAAAATTTTCAGCTTCATGAGCAAGTGTGTGTAAAATTGTTGATGCAGGAGTCATTGGATAGCCATAATAGACATCTAATCCACCTGCTATAGCTCCTAGACTAATCGCCTCATTTCCTGTAATAATGGGTCTCTTTTTATTTCCCTTCTCTAATAAAAATTTCTTACCACAATCAGGATATACGATATCATAAATTGAATCAGCAAAAGCAATATTGTCTTCTATTCCACTTGGATACTCATCTTTAATAATTTGATTCATCTCTTCTTTTTCAAATCCAATTGTTGCAGCTAATATCGCAACAGCACCAACGCCATATATTAACTTTTTCATTGGATATTTATTAGCTTCAGAAGTTAAAGGTACTCCAATACCATTATCAAGTTCTTGTTCATCTGAATTAAATACTATAATCCCATTTTTTGCAATATCATTAATATGTGTTTCACAGCTTCGATTATCAAAATTTACAACCAAATTAGCTTTCATATAATGACTACTAATCCATCTTGCTGCTGTACTTATAACAGAAAAATTATGCCCCCCCCTTATTAAACTCATATAATCATCCATTTGGAATACATGACGACCTAGGCTAGAAAAGATATGAGCAGCAACAGAACCCGCTTTTTTTACACCTTCCCCAGCTTTACCTCCAACAAGAAAAGTAAATACATCTGAAACCATTTATCTACTGACCTCTATAAATTTGCTTTAAAAAACTTCAACTAATCAATTAATATTTGGGTTTGCCTTAAATTATTTAAATATATGGTTTATAAATTCTAGCTGAATTTTTTTGAGAAAATCTAGATAAAAATCTTAAGATTTATATAAAAAGAGATAAATAGAGGCATATACTTTTATGTAAAAATGTTAAATTTAAAGGTTTAAATTGAAATGCTTGAAGGAAATAATATTGATTTACGGGTCATGGAAAAAGAAGATATTCCTTTTTATTCTGAATTAATTAATAATCCTCACTTTGGTAGGCATATTCGCTTAGTACAAATATCAAAAGATCATTTACAAAAAAGATTTAGTGAATTTGGTGATGAGCTTCAAATATTTATTATCGAGAAAAAAGATAGGACTAGGATTGGGGCGATATTGAATTTTATGGTGAAAGCATATCCGTATGAACTATTAGAAATTGGATTTTTTCTAATTCCCTCCGAACGCATGAAAGGGTACACTTCAGAAGCTGTCAATCTACTTATAGACTATTTATTTCTTTCTAAAGAAATAGTACGTATTCAAGCTGTTACAGATGAAAGGAATATTGCAGCTCAGAGAGTTCTTGAAAAAGCAGGATTTACTAAAGAAGGTACGCTACGCAAAATGATGTTTATTAAGGGAGAATGGATAAATTGTTCACTTTTCAGTATACTTAGGGAAGAGTGGAAAGAGCCAAAAATAATCAAGTTTTAGAATTTTTTTGATATCAGCCAATAAAATAATCTGTTGTTTTTTTGTTTAATTAAGTGATTTTAAAATCTACGACTTAATATTTTATATACTAAATTTTTTAAAATACAGTACTTTCTAAAAATTAAGTTTATTACATATTTTCCATAGGATATTATAACTGCTGTGTCAAAACTTATCATAAAAGAGGCATAAAATATGCAGGTTTATCGATTAAAAATAAATAAAAACGACTGTATAGGATGTAACATCTGTGTAACTTCATGTCCTATAAATTTTAATCAATTAAAACAGATGGGTTATTTAACTCAAGAGAATGCTGTGATTTTAGTCAAAAATGGAATGGCTTATGATATCTATAAAAGTGATAGAACCTATAATTGTGATGGATGTGGTGTTTGTGTTAAATTTTGCCCTGCAAATGCAATCAAATTAGAACTATTAAAAGTTGAATGAGGTGTAGAAAAATTTCGTTTCCAAAAATATCAAGATCAATAAGTAAAGATATTGAACATGTAAAAGTTCAATTTTTAACTGAAAGTTTAGAATTAATTTTAGATAGGATTAAGTGTGTTGGTTGCGGAACTTGCGCTCGGGTTTGTCCTAAGGATGCTATTTCAAGAGGGCCTGTAGGAACGTCACGTAGATTCCCTTTACTTGAAGATATTATACCAGAAGTGTATGATCCAGAAAAATGTGTATTTTGTGGAACATGTGTCTATATGTGCCCCTTTAGTGCTCTCACTTTAAAAAAAGATGGCAATGTGATTGAATTGGAAGAAATTCAAATTGTAAAAGAACATGTTGTTCCAAAATTAGAATTTGAAGCTAAAAAAATTACTAGCTACAATGGAATTGAAAGAGTTGCTAAACAATATACAGATGGTAAAGTAAGTATTGTCGATGAAGAATGTCCAGGTGGATGTCAAACATGTTATGAAGTATGTCCATCTGGAGCAATAACAGTTCCGGAAAAATCAGATAAGGGTTGGGAAACTGTTCCAAATGTAGTTATTGACGATGAGAAATGTATTTTTTGTGGAGCCTGTGATAATGGTTGTCCTACGGGAGCAGTAAAATTGGAAATTACTGATGCCAGAACATCTGGAGAATTTAGCGAAATGTTTTGGGAACCTTTATTAGAAAGATTGAAGACTTTAAGATGGAGTGAAAAAGAGGAGAAAGAAGAATGACTTTAAATAATTTAATTTTATTAACTGGAAGAACTATTAATCAAGGAGTAGCACTTGAAGGTGGAAAAACTACAAAAGAAAACGTCCGAGCAGCTGCCATCTGTGCTTTTGATAAAGATGATTTTAAAAAATTAGATTGTTTGGTTGGTACACCAGTAAAAGTTATTACTGATTATGGTGAAGTAGTAGTTTATTCTACTATTTCAGAAGAAGGACCACATCCAGGCATAATTTTCATTCCAATGGGGCCTTGGGCAAATCAGTTAGTTAATCCAGATTCCCAATCCTGTGGAACACCCACTTATAAGGGAATGAAAGCTAAAGTTGAGGTTATGAGGGGGGGAAGAGTGTTGGATGCATTAGAATTAATTAGCCAATTACGAGGGGCATGATAAATGGTAGAAAGAAAAATAAGGACGGTTTATGATGTAGTTTGCCCATTCTGTGGCACATTATGCGATGATCTAGAAGTAGATATTGATATTAAAGAAGATTCAGTTATAGAAGTTAGAAATGGTTGTCAAATTGGTACTAAAAAATTTTTCTCGTCAAATCCTAGTGGACATAGGTATTTGAAACCAAGAATAAAAACAAATGGAGAATATAAGGAAGTATCTTGGGATGAGGCATTAGATGCAGCAGCAGAGATTTTAGTAAAATCAAAGCGGCCTTTATTGTATGGTTTTTCATCAACGGAATGTGAAGCACAGAGTAAAGGAGTTGAATTAGCAGAAATTTTAGGGGCCATTTTAGATAATACGGCCTCGGTTTGTCATGGTCCTTCATTATTAGCAATACAAGATGTGGGTGCCCCTTTATCTACATTGGGAGAATATAAAAATAGAGCAGATTTAGTAATTTTTTGGGGTTGTAATCCAGTTCATGCCCATCCAAGGCATTTAGGGAGATATAGTGAATTTGTTCGAGGTTATTTCAGAAAGGACGGAAGAAACGATCGATTTATTATAGTAGTTGACCCAAGGAATACTCACACTGCTCAAATTGCTGATCTATTTATTCAAATTAATCCTAATGAAGATTATGAATTAATTAATGCGATAAGAGCTATGCTTAGAGGAGTTGAATTAGATGCAAAAGAAGTTTCGGGAGTATCCATTGAAAAAATAAAAGAATTAGTTGAAATGTTGAAATTATGCAATTTTGGGGTTATATTTTTCGGAATGGGATTAACACAAACTTTAGCTCACCATCGAAATATTGATGCGGCAATTTGTTTGACAAGAGAATTAAATGATCATACAAAATTTCTATTAGAACCAATGCGAGGGCATTATAATGTTACTGGAGCAAATCAAGTATTTACGTGGAATACTGGATATGCTTATTCAATTGATTTTTCGAGAGGTTATCCTCGATATAATCCAGGAGAGTTTTCCTCAGTTAATTTACTTATTAGAAATGAAGTCGATTCTTCATTAATTGTAGCTTCTGATCCCGCAAGTAATTTCCCCGCAGCAGCAGTAAAAAACTTATTTAAACATCCTTTGATTTCTATTGATCCTCATGAAACACCTACTTCCGCATTTGCAGACGTAGTTTTACCTGCTGCGTTTGCGGGAATTGAATGTGAAGGTACAGCTTATCGTATGGATAAAGTCCCTCTAAGATTAAGGAAAGTGAAAGATGCTCCAGGTGAATGTCTGTCCGACAAAGAAATACTAGAAAAGCTAATTGATAAAGTAAAAGAAAAGCTTGGTGAATAAAATATGGCAGAAATCAAATTAAAATTAAAGAAGAAACCAGAACTTCCCTTAGAAGCAGATATCATAACACCAGACAATTTTGCAGGTAAAAGTGTAGCAGATATTAAAAAACTAGAATTATTTTATGGAAAGGAAATAGTAAAATTAGGTGATTTTTTTGATGTTTCAGGAAAATCAACTGATATTAATGACACTATAATTATCATTGATGGAGACCTATCAAACGTGAAACGTATTGGAGAGAATATGAGCGGTGGCGAGTTAATCATTAATGGTAATGTAGGAATGCATGTTGGAAGCCAGATGAAGGGTGGAAAGATAACAGTTAATGGAAATGCTGATGATTGGGCAGGAGCGATGCTTCAAGGAGGAGAATTAGAAATAAATGGAGATGCTGGTCATTATGTAGGAGCTGCTTACAGAGGTTTTTGGCAAGGAATGAAAAATGGAACAATAAGAGTAAAAGGAAAAGTAGGAAATGAAACATTAGCATGGGCAAATGGTTCAAAACCAGCAAATAGGTTTCCAAAGTTAATCTGTGGGAGTGCTGGAGCTTTGTTAGGAATTCATAGCCATGGTGGTATTATTATTGTTGAAGGAGACTGTGATCGATGTGCTGGAGCGGACCAAGTTAGGGGAGCAATTGTAGTTAAAGGAAATGTTACGAAAATTCTTCCTTCTTATAAGAAAATCGGAGAGGTAAGCGAAATTGAATTACCAAATGGAGAAAAAATTACAGGAAAGTTTATTGAATATAGTGGAGACCACTCTGTTGAAAAAAATCATTCTAAAATTGATAAAAAAACTGGAGAAATATCAAAAAGCTCTAATGGCAGGCTATATATTGCTGCCTAAATATAATCGTTATTTTTTATCTGGTATTCTTTTTAAATAAACCTTATAAGTTAAAATAGAAATTTCTTTATTTAATAAGCTCTATTGAATATTTTGTACTCTAAAATAGATTTTTTTGGTTTTTATTTTGTTTAAAAGAAAAGTCAATATTACAAGAATTAAAAAAAATGAAATCTCGGAAGATAATGATATTATCTTAATAGAGACCCCTGTTGATATTTTTATAAACTCTGAACCTTTAGTTAATATTGTTTGTTTACCCGAAAGTTTAAAGGAATTAGCTGTTGGTTTTACTTATTCTATAGGAATCATTAATTCTTACAAGGAAATTAAGCAAATTAAGGTCGATGAGATAGAAGGGAATATTTATATTGATTTGATTGATTCAATAGACTTTAAATTAAATGATTTTGATATGAATCCAGTAAGTAGAGTAATTGATACTACTTGTGGAATTCCTTCACCATGGCGGAAATTTATTAAAGAAAAAATTCATGAGTCAAAAGAGGCGATTACCTCAAATAAAATCAATAAGATTTCTTCTGAAATAATCTTTTCATCTATTGTTAAAATGCAGAGTCAAACTAAATTATTTAAGGAAACAGGGGGGTGTCACGGGGCTGCCATTTTTGATTATTATGGAAATTTAATTAGCGTAAAAGAGGATATTGGAAGACATAATGCAATAGATAAAGTTATTGGTGAACTATTAATAAAGAACCATGACTTCGATAATGTATTTTTAACCTCAACTGGGAGATTAACAGGAGACTCAATTTTAAAAGCAATAAGAGCAAGAATTCCAATAGTTGCTTCATTATCTGCACCAATCGAATCTGGTATAAGATTAGCATTTGCTTATGGCATTACATTAATAGGATTTGCTAGAGGGAAAAGAATGAATATCTATACACATCCAAATCGAATAACTTTAACTTGAGTTTACCCTAACGATTACTTTTTAAATAAACTGAATAATCAACTAATTATATAAATTTTAAAAAATATTGTAAACAATTAAAGGTAATAATTATTTTAGGTCACTTTAAGAATATAAAATTAAGTGAGGAAGAAATTTATGAAGCATAAAACAGGATTTATCTTATTAATTATTGGCGGAGCATTAATGATCTATAGTTCTGTAAGGGGAGAAATCAAAATATTTGAAACACTTTATACTTTAGCTTCAAATGAATGGCCAGATTACGAACCATTTTTTAATATACTTGTTAATGTAATTTTTAGGTGGATAGCGGATTTAGGTGGCGTAGCTGTAATTACTGGAGCAATTCTAATAGTAATCGGCCAAGTAAGACTAGGGAAATTTATTATCTGGATTGGTCTAGCTTTTGGAACATTAGCTTTAATTATATGGATAGCTACTCAGGTTGTACGTCTTACAGGAGTGATAACCGATCCAATTATAGTTGGATATTTAGAGGACCTTTATACTCGATTCAGTTATGGTTCAGGGTTAGGATTTGCTGGAGTAGTTATTGCCATAATAGGACGAGCATTTGTAAGAAGGGTAAAACCAAAGAAAGTTGAGGAAGTGGAAGAAGAGGAAGAAGAAATTAAAGCTGAAGGAGAAGAACCTGAGATAACAGAGCCGTTAGAAAAGAAATTTTGTCCAGAATGTGGAACAGAACTGCCAGTATTTTCCAATTTTTGTAGCAATTGTGGGAAAGTGTTTGATTAAATTATTTTTTATTTTTTTTAATTTATTCTAATATCCTTATTATTTGATTTAACAAATTTTTTAATTAATTTAGTATTAAAACAAATATAATTATCTTAAAAAATAAAGAGGATTTTTTGTCATGGCAAAAGTTGAAGAATATAAAATGTTTCAAGGTTGTACTATAGGAAACAGGATTCCTTTCATTGAGGCTTCAGCTCGAAAAGTTTTTGATACACTTGGGATAAAGACTTCTGATGCTCCTTTTGCATGTTGCCCTGATCCGGTAGGTTTTCATGCTGTAGATCATACAAGCTGGTTGGCAATGGGAGCAAGAAATCTCGCAATTGCGGAAGAAGAAGGGAAGGACATTGTTTCGTTATGTAATGGTTGCTTTCAAACCTTAAAAGCAGTAAATCATGAATTACAGCATGATGATCATGAAAAAGGAAAAATTAATAAAATTTTAAAATCCGTTAAGAAGGAATTCAAGGGTACTGTCAATGTTAAACATTTTGTAGAAGTTTTACATGAATTAGGTGTTGAAAAAATAAAGGAGCATGTAAAAAATGATTTTTCAGGTTTAAAAGTGGCCTGCCATACAGGATGCCATTATAATCGTCCTTCGGAAATTATGCAAACAGATGACCCGATGGAACCAGTAAAACTTAGAGAACTAGTAGCCGCAACAGGAGCAACTCCAGTCGAATATACAGAAGAAATGCTTTGCTGTGGATCCGGAGTAGGAAATACTGAGGAAGAACCATCAATGCAAGTATTAGCAAATAAGTTTAATAGTGCTATTAATGCTGGTGCGGAAGCTTTTATTGTAATATGTCCTGCTTGTTTTCAGCAAATGGATACAAACCAAAAAAAGGCTGGAACTCAATCTAATAGCACTTTCGATATACCAATTCTCTACTTGACAGAATTATTTGCATTAGCATTTGGATATTCTCCAGATGATCTTGGTTTGAAATTTCATCGGGCTAGATTGACCAGTTTCTTAGAAAAATATGGTCTTAAATAAATTATTTTTACTAATTTTTTAATACTAAGAATAGTAAGTTATATCTCAACTATTCTAAATTCATATAATTAGTCTTTTCTTTCGATCTTTTTCTTAAGAGATTTGAATTGTTTTCATGTATTAAATAATCCAATTCAAAAAATACAATGTGTTTCATACTGGAAGGTTCATTCTTAAATAAAAATACTGCGTGCATTAGAACCCAAGTAAAATCACTACCAATAAAAAGCCATTCAATTATGTAAATTGTAGGGAAAAAAAAGAATAGACCTTGTAAAAATGCAGTTATAAACGAGATAACCGTATAAAAGTTTGAAATTTTGGGATTTGATATTTCAATTATCCCATATAAGGTAAATGCTAGAATTCCGAAACTAAAATAAATAAAACCAAGTAAACCATGCATATTACAAAATAATTGGTTACTAGGGTCCACGAGGAAAGGAAGAACAAGCGCTAGGCTGAGGTTAGAAATAA
>JBHLPZ010000019.1:12475-28396 GCA_048885325.1 Candidatus Odinarchaeota archaeon | reverse complement strand
AGAAAAAATTTAACTATATATTAAGATCTCCAAAGTTATAGTATTTTCTTACAGGTTTTTTAACATTCCATACACACTTTAAACCCTTAGGAAATTGAACAAGATCTCCCTTTTGAAACTCAAGTTTTTCCCCTGTTGATGAATCCGTAACTTCAACTTCACCCTCTAAGATATAACAAGTTTCTGTATCGCTATAGGACCAATCAAAAACACTTGCCTCTTTTTCCCAAATACCCCAGGATTTAATATTTAGATTATTTAATTCTTGTTCCGTAGGTTTTTTCTTTTTCATTTTTAACACAGTTTTTTATTAGTGATGTTATTTGAATGAAATTTATTTAATTAAATCTTTATAGTTTTCTCTTTACTTAAATTTAAAATTTTTAATTTTAACTATATATCTAAAAAATAAAAATTTTTATCTAATATCTATTATCAAATATCTAACAAAATAAGTTTTAAAACTTTAAACCCTATTAAGAAGTTATAAGTATAAAAGCGATAAAATAAAGATGCCAAAAAAATTCATTTTAAAGATATTGACAGCTGGAGAAGGTGGTGTAGGTAAAACGACTTTACTACATCGTTATGTAGAGGGAAAATTTTCAGCAGACACAAAAATGACGATAGGGGTTGAGTTTTTCCTTAAAGAGACAGAACTTGATGGTCAGCATTGCACATTGCAGTTATGGGATTTTGGTGGCCAAGAGCGTTTTCGATTTTTATTAGAGAGCTATGTGTTGGGAGCAAAAGGCGCCCTTCTCATGTTTGATCTAACACGCCCCATTACATTAGAGAATTTGGAACAATGGGTCAATATATGCCGAAAGAATAATCCAAATCTTCCTATCTTATTTTTAGGCACAAAAAATGATTTAGATGATGATATTATGGTAGATGACGATTATGCAGTAATTTTTCAGAAGGAATTTAACTTATTTGATTATTTAAGAGTTTCAAGCAAATCTGGAGAAAATGTACAAGAAGCGTTTAATTTATTAACCAGAAGAATTTTAGAAGGACAAACTTTTTGATATTAATTCATAAAAGATATTAAAATGTATGAAAATGTAATTGTAATGGATTCTAATTTCATTTTACTTCCCTTTCAATTTAAAATAGATTATTTGAATGAAATATACCTAAGCCTTGAGGGAAAAACAAATTTTATTATATTCAAACAAATTTTAAACGAATTAGAAGCCAAGAAAAACAGAGAATCGAAAACTACAAAATTTCAAATGGAATTAAAATCAGGGTTATTATACTTAGAATCAAATAAAGAGAAGTTTAATATTTTATTTGATGGAAGTATTAAGCAGTATAACGAAACCACCGATGAATTTTTAATAAAGCGATGTAATATTTTAAAAAAGAGAAGTAAACATGTTTTTTTGGCTACAAATGATTCTAATTTGCGAAAAGAAGCAAAAAAATTTGGAATTAGTACAATTTTCCTAAGACAAAAAAAATATTTAACATTCGATTAACTAAAAAATAAAATTTATTACTTTTTGATTTTTCACATATTATAATCGAAAATTAACTTATACTAATAGTAAGATTGTCAATAAAATGACTAAACTTAAAGTATTTAAAACTATTATTGCAGGAGAGGGCGGAGTAGGAAAAACAACTATGCTTCATAGATATATTAAGGGTAAGTTTATTGAAAACATGCAAATGACTATTGGAGTAGAATTCTTCCTTAAAGAGTTAAAAGTTGAAGGCGAAATAGTTATGATGCAAATATGGGATTTCGGAGGCCAGGAAAGGTTTAGATTTCTTCTTGAAAGTTATGCTAGGGGCGCAAAGGGGGCACTTTTACTTTTCGATCTTACTCGTCCCATCACTTTAGAAAATTTAGAACAATGGGTTAATATTTGTAGGGTTGAAGATCCAGATTTACCTATTTTATTTATTGGTTCAAAATCAGATTTAGCTGGATCATTTAATATTTCCGAAGATTTCTTACTTCAATATCAGGAAGAAAATAATTTTTTTAATTATTTAAAAATATCAAGCAAGACGGGAGAGAATGTGGAGTTAGCATTCAAATTATTAGCTAAGGAAATATTAAATCATATTCGAAGATTCTAGGTTTCCGGATTTTTATGTATTTATATTCGATTTCCAACGATCTTTTTTATATCTTCTTTTGTTAAAGGCACGGGATTGTTTTTTAATCCTGTATTATTCACAATTTTTTCAATATCACCCTCTTTTATACCATACTTTCCTAAAAGATCAATTTTTAAGTCACTTGTCCACCCTTCTAAAACTTCAATCAAAAGTGAACAGTAGAAATCTATTTTAGTTGTATCAAAAGATTTATTTATGTCAAACAATGCTCCAACATAAGCATACTTTTGTAATGCCTGTTTCCCAGAGGATCCTAATTCTTTCAATTTCTCTATATTCATTTTTGTACTTTCAGCTAAAAGAGTTCCACATACCACACCGTGAGGTATTTCAAAAAAACCCCCAATCGGTGAAGCTAATCCGTGAATTATTCCTAATCCTGCATTTGCTAAGCATATACCTGATATTAAAGATCCATAAGCCATTGATGACCTAATATTCACATCGGAGGGTCTAGTTGTGCAAGCAGGAATAATCGCATCCTTCATATATTTCATACCACTATAAGCTAAAGAGTCCGTCAGAGGATTAGATTTATTCGAAGTATAAGCTTCTAAAAGTTGGGTGAATGCATCCATACCACATACAGCGGTAACTGATGATGGACATGAAATTATAAGTTCTGGATCAATAATCGCATAATTAGGAATTAAATTATCATGTCTAAGTGATTTTTTAAAGCCATCAGGCCCGATCTCACTTATAACGGCATTTTTAGTTGCCTCACTTCCAGTTCCTGACGTTGTGGGAATAGCTATATATGGGATTTTCGTTCCATCATGTATTTTAGTTCCCACTCCTTCAAGATAATTTTTAATTGAGTCTTTTTTAAGCATCATTGCAGAGATCGCTTTCCCAGCATCAGTTACACTACCTCCCCCTATTCCAACAACTAAATCAGGCTTTTTATCCCTAAATTGATTTACTACAGTATCTATTAGCGTTGGCGAAGGTTCTCCAGAAACCGAAATATTATAATAATTTATCGAGTTATCTTCTGACTTTTTTACGATCTCACTCCATTTTCCTGATTTTTTTAATGAATTTTCACCGATTACATAAAGTACAGTCTTTCCAAATTTAGTAATGATATCAAAAAGTTGATTTATCGCTCCAGGACCGAATATAATATGAGGAATACTAGTAAAATTAAAAGAAGGAATCATATTCTTTTTCACTCTTTTATATTTTTGTATTATTTCTAAAAATTTATGAATCAAACATACTATAATTTAATGTAGGATTAAATCATTAATGTTTTTATAATAAGATTTTTAACTTTAATTGGATAATTTGTTTTATAATAAAGGCTATAGAATTGGTTATTTAAAATGAAAAAAGTCAATGAAAATGATTTTGAATATAGAAAAGGTGAAAGTGGTGTAAAGTACATTATGCGTGGACCTAGTATTGATTGGGGTGTTATTTTTCTTAAACCAGGCGAGATGATGGGAGATAAAGCACATGGACATAATATTATTGATGAAACCTTCTATTTTATAGAAGGTGATGGTGTCATGATTATTGATGAAAAAGAATACCCTGCTCCTCAAGGTAGTGTCTTCCTTTGTGAACCAAAAGAAATGCATAATATTAGAAATGATTCAAATAAACCTTTAAAGATTGTATTTATTAAAGGAGATTATAAACCAGATGATAAAATAGAATAGCAAATTATAAAAATAGTAAGAATTTTGAGTTAATAAATATGGCAAAAAAGAAAGGTAAAAAAAGTAAAAAAGGAAAAGGACGCGGAGGGAATACTGAAGCTCCTACTATCACTCGTGTAAAATTTCCTAATAAAGGATTGGGTGAAATGTTTGGAAGAGTAGTCGAAATCTATGGTAATGATCGTATGGGTATATTTTGCGAAGATGGAAAGCATCGAATAGGTAGAATTCGCGGTAAAATAAAGAAAAGGGTATGGATACGTAGAGGTGATCTAGTTATAGTGAATCCGTGGGATTGGGAGACAGAAACTAGTAATGAGCCTGGAAAATGTGAAATAACATGGAGATATACAAATGCCGAGATTGGTTGGTTAGAACGTAAGAATCGAATACCTGAAATATTGGATATTAATAATATCCCCTTATAGAACATGTAATTTAATCATGTTTTAGCCTCACATATTTCTGATTCACAGGATTTATCACATTTCTTACTAAAAAGCAAAATTTTAAAATTTAGGAATACCTAGGGATCTTAGACTTTTTTCTATAAGATTTTTATTATAAATTACAATGTAAGAGAATTCAAATGAGGATTAAGTGATAAAAAATGGTTGATCAAGAAAATAATGTTAATGAAAGTGAAGAAAAGGAACTTAAAATTGATGAGCCAAGTATTTCAAGTGATTTGGATGAGAAAGAAGATCTAACAACTTTATTTGCAGTAAGAACTACGATTAACCAAGAAAGCAATATTTTACGTCAAATTTTTTATCGGTTCAAAATACTCGATGGCGTCCCTGATATAAGGGCAATGCTTGTATCTCCTTTATTACCAGGCTATGTATTCTTTGAGGCTCCCCAAAAGCGTGATGTACAGGTAGCAGTTCAAGGAATTCCTCATATTAAAGGAAGAATCGTACAAAATATTAAATTAAAAGAATTAAAACATGTTTTACTCCCTAGAAGTGTTACAGAATATTTAGAAGAAGGTGATACTGTAGAAATCATTAGTGGTGTTTTTGAAGGTGCACGAGCTATCGTAATGCGAATGCCTCATGATACATCAAGTAGTGAAGAGGTTGTAGTAAGATTATTACAGGAAGAGACTCCAATAACAATAAAGATTCATGGAGATTATTTAAAATTAGTCGAAAAGAAAACACCAGAAAAGAAAGAAATACCAAAAGTGAAGATAAGACAAGAAGAAATTAGCACAGATTTAGAAAAGGCAATTAGTTTTGATGATGAATTGGAAGAAGTTGAAGAAGAATATTCAGAGCAGTATAACGAGGAAAAAGTTGAAGAGTATGGCGATGAGGAGGAAGAATATGATGAAGACGATGAATGGGCTAAATTTGACGGTTTTTAATTTTAATTTCTTATATAATCTAATTTTTCAAAAAATTGTTATAATACAATTTTGATATGTAAAAGAGTTTTTATATAAAAACTTTCATAAAAGAAATATAGAGGTAATTTTTAAGAATAATTTAATTTTAGATTGGTATGATTAAAAACATCTTCATAATGAAATCAACGGGAGAATTAATTTTCTATAAGACTTATGAAGATATTTTTAATATCAAATTAACAAGTAGCTTTTTGAGTGCAATATTTAGTTTTGTAAAGCAAACTCTTCGAACAGAAGAATTATCTGAAATAGAAGTTGGACCATTTAGATTTATATTTGAAATTGAGAAAGCAAATTCCAGCGAATTAATGTTTGCTTTGTTTAGTGATCGTACAGATAATTTAGTCGAACTTAGAAATCAGTTAAAAGAAATTAAAAGTCAATTTTTGGATAAATTTGATTTAAATTTACTTACAGAAAATTTTGATGGAGAAATCTCACAATATCTAGAATTTGAGAATAATATACACGAGATCATGGAGAGAAATAAAAAATTGATATCTAAAGAAATTCAAAAAGATTTGATAGAAGTATTTCAAGAATTACATACTTTTTCTTCATTTGTAATATCTTCAGCTTTATTAACTCAAACAGGCAGAATTATTGTTTCCTATTTAGATACAAATGTTTTATCAGAAATAATTAGGTTATTGGAAAGTCGATTTATAATAGGCAATTCGAGAATACACGAATTAATATCACTTGAGGATTATGGAATATTATCATTAATTGGAATAGAAAATTTTATCTCAATTATTCAATTTAAAAAAACTTGTCCATTTGAAACAGCCATGATTATTTCTAAAAAATTTTCATCGAGATTAAAGAAACTTATTATATAATTTTTCTTGTTTATTCAAAGTTCTTGTATAGAATTTTTATATTTACAGAAACCTCTTTTTATGATTTAGAAAGTAAAATTTTAACAAAATTAAAAAGTTAAATCATATTTTTTAAGCATATTACTATTCCTATAAAATATTAAAAAAAATTAAAGAGGAGTTAAAAATTGGAAGAAAAGAAGACCAAATTTATGAACCAAGCGATTAATGATGAGATCCTGGAAAAGCTAAGCTTAAAAAATAGATATCAATTCCTCAATACTACTCTTATGACCGCATTAGAACCAGAGCAGCTGAACTTCCTTAAAAAAGCTGAAAAATTCTGTATGCGGTATGAGAAAAAGAATAATATCACTCATAGTGGTGATGAGGATGTATATGAGTGGATTCCTGATTTTGGAAAAGAAGGGCTAATCTCAAGAGCCCATCCATATGATGAGATCGATCTCAGTTATCCAGAACATGGCATGACTGTTGAACTATTAAGGTGTCTTGCACTTAATTTTTTCGATCCACAATTCTCTATGGGAGGAGGGGCTACCGTACTCGCCATAAATCCAGTATATTTCCATCACGAAAATATTCCAATCAGATTAGAAATCTTAAAGAAGTTTGTAACTGGCGAAAGTCCTGGTGCAATACTTATTACCGAACCAGAAAGAGGCTCTGACGCTGTTCATATGTTAAGTCTCTGCGAAGAGCAACCAGATGGAAGCTTCATTTTGAATGGTGAAAAAATATATAACACAAATGCACCTAAAGCAGGATATGTAGTTGCATATGCAACAGCTGAAAAGAATAATGGAAACACAATGGCTCAATTCCTTATTGATACTTCATGGGAAGGTTGGAAATGTGAACGTGTTTTCATCCCTTGGGTTCCCAGAGTGTGGTTAGGCCATGAATACTTCGTAAATTTGAGAGTGCCAAAAGATTTCGTTTTGGGTGGAATTGGTAAGGGTAGAGAACACTTATTTGAAGGTTTAGTTCCTGAAAGGATTGGTATCGCATTGGATTCCACTTCTCAATGCTGGAATGCTATTGCTCATGCAGCAATTTATGTAAATAACAGGAAGCAATTTGATCAAGAGATTTTAAAATTTCAAGGTGTAGGATTTCTATTAACTGATTTGTGGGCGCGATTAACTAATGTAACTTTAGGTTTATTGCGTTTCTGTGAGAAATATGATGAAAAAGTAGAAAGGTTTGGTGGTGAATTACCAAAAAATATTTCTCAAGCGATGGTAGCTTCTGCATCAATGTTTAAATATCATTGTACGTCCCTTTCTATGCAGATTTGTTATGAAGCAGCAAATCTTATGGGAGGTGCTGGATTATCTGATAATACTTTGATGCATGACTTACTAAATATATCTAGAATTCAAGAAATAGTTGGTGGCAGTAGACAGATACAACAATACATCATGTCTATGGCTATGAGAACCCTGTATAAGATGACAGGAATTTAGAATAATAACTCTTGAATTCTATTTTTCTTTTATATATATTTTTCAGAACTTAAAGCATTCTGTAATTATCAAAAGAAAAAATAAAAAAAAAATTAAGAAACAGACATTTTAAATAAGGTTCTGAGGCTTAAACTCATAATATATTGTTGGATTTGTCTTGATCCTCCCACAATTTCTTGTATTCGAGAAATATTCAAATAATCATGCATTAATGTATTATCACACAACCCAGCACCACCCATGTTATTAGCACATTCATAACAGACCTTTCTAGACAATTTAGCAGCGTGATATTTAAATTGACTCGCCGAAGCAACCATTGCCTGTGATATGTTTTTTGGAATCTCACCGCCAAATTTTTCATATTTTTCATCATAAGCTTCACAAAATTTCAGAAGTCCAATAATTAAATTTGTAGTTCGAGCCCATAAATCTGCCAGTAAAAATCCTACACCCTGAAATTTAAGGATTTCTTGATCGAACTGTTTTCTAAGATTGGCATAAATAATTGCATGAGCTAATGCTCCCCAGCATTCACTTATACTCATAATTGCGATTGAGATTCGTTCTGGGACTAATCCTTCAAAGAGGTGCTCTCTTCCTCTTCCCACACCTCCTAGTATATACTCTTTTGGTACTTTTACATTAGTTAAAGTCTCTTTACCTAAGAATAATTTAGGAACCCATGGGATATTAACTCTTTCAACCTTAAATCCATCCCAATTTGTATTAATTAAAAATTGGGCCATTTTAGAGCCTACATTCTGTTCTGCTGTAGCATAACATACAACCCATTTTGATTTTGGAGCGTTGGTATTATATATTTTCATTCCGTTTAGAAGAAAACTACCATCTTCTTGTTCATCACAGGTTGTTAATTGATGCACCGCATCAGAACCTCTTTCTGGTTCGGTAATTAATATGGCTCCTGGGCTTTGCCCTGTAACTAATTCTTTTAAGGCTTCTAATCTAACAGGAACATGTTCATGATGTTCATAAACAGGGTTTATGGCGAGTACGGTAGCTCCCGCGCCCATGGCAAATTGGGGATCAAACATGTCAATTGCAATATTTCTCATTAAATCGGCTGCCAATCCCCACTCGTCATAGTGTACATCACACATATCAAAAGTGTGTTGTCGAGTAATATATCCTTTTTCTCCGAATTCGGGGACCCAATCATAAACATCTTCATCAGGGCCATGAGTTATATTATTTTTTTTCTCAAATCTCAAGCAAAAACGTTGAACTTCACGTAAAAAGTTGAATTCTTTTGGGGATAAAATGGATGTTAAATTATTATTTAGGAAAGCATACCGATTTTTCAAACTTAATTTTTCTAAAATTTCATCATTAATAGCTTGGATTTCATATTTTTTTCTTTCGCTCATTTTTAATCCTTATTTTTTATTTTAAATTATTAGTAAAAATAATTATAATGAGGAAAATATGATTTGATTTTTTAAGTTTTTTTTATATCAAGAACGTTAGGTTTTTAATTCAGATGATGTATTAACCAACACCATGTTTTCCTGCATAATAAGCGCCAAACAACTGTAAAAAGTAAGTAATGCCTGTAATACTACCATAAATCACTCCTAATAACCAAGTTAGACCCCACATTAAAATTATGCTTACATAAAATAATATAAGAAACGGAATCAGGATAGATTTTTTGCGTGGATTTCGAAATTCTATTTTCTTTATGTAATCCACAATTAAACAAAATAATATGAATCCAAAAAATAATAGTGGAAAAAACCAATAGTACCATTCACGTTGAAGTATAAGGTTAATTATTGCGATGATTAACACCGGGATTCCAAATAATAAGGAGAAAATCCCAATCTTTTTCGATATTTCTGGCTTTTTTACACGCGAGAGAAAAAGTGAAAATATCGATAGGTTATATGAGTTTATAATAATAAATTCCATTATATCCATTATAAAGTTAATTTCCATAATTATCACTTTTATATTAAACTTTTAAGTTTATTAAACTTCCTAGATTTACCAATTGAATTGATAATAGCCCTAAACATTAAACTTTTAAATTTGATTAAACAATGAAGATTTTAATTACTGGAAGTGCAGGATTTATAGGATCAACTCTTAAAGATTTATTGGAAAAGGTAAACATTGAAATTGTATCGTATGATATCAAAGATAATCCTAAAGATGACATAAAAGATTTTAACCATTTAAAGTCAAAAATAGAAAATATAGAAGGCATTATTCATTTAGCTGCAGTAAGTAGGGTAAAAATTGCTCAAGAAAATCCTTTGGAATGTATACAAACTAATATAGGAGGGACAATTAACATTCTTGATGCTGCGAGACAGGAGACAGTTAATGGTAAACATCCATGGATTATTTTTGGATCATCTAGAGAAGTATATGGAGAGCCAAAAATTTTGCCTGTTACAGAAGCATCCCCCCGAAATGCGATTAATATATATGGGGTTTCAAAAGTCACAGGAGAAGATTTATGTAAGATGTACACTAAGCATTATAGGTTAAAAACAAGGGTTTTAAGATTTTCAAATGTATATACCGGTCTTAAGGATCAATTAGATAGAGTCATCCCGAAATTTATTCTTCAAGCATTAAAGGATGAAGATTTAGTTATTAATGGAACTGGTGAGGAACTATTTGATTTTACATATATTAACGATAGTGTTCAAGGGATATATACATGTATTCAAGAAGTTTTAAAAAGTGATATTTCATTCAAACTTTTTAATATTTCAAGTGGAATTCCAATAAAATTAAGAGAATTAGCTGAATTAATTATAAAGAAGACAGAGAGTAATAGCCACATAAAATTTACTAAATCAAGATCGTACGATGTAAACAAGTTTTATGCTGATCCAACTAAAGCTAAAAAAATCTTAGGTTTTTTCCCGAAAATATTAATAGATGAAGGTATCGAACTAGCTATTAGAGAATTAAAGAAAATTAAATAAAATAAAATAATATTAATTTAAATTTATTAGAAAAAAATTTATTCCTCTTCTTCTCCCATCAAATCTTCTATTTTCGCTTCTATTTCTTCAACTTTATCATCAATTTCAGCTATCTTTTTATAAGTCTCGCAGGTTTCACATCCATCATCTAGTTCACATTCAGGAAGTGTATCACAAATTTCTTCGAGTTGATCTCTTTCTTCTAATAATTTTTCAACTTGATCTTCAAGTTCTTCAATACTCATGGTTTACACCTTCAAAAGTAATAATATAAAATTTACCATAATTTAAGTTTTTTTCTGTTTTAAAAACTCATCTAATAATCTACTAATATTATAATTTTTCTAAAAGTTAAAAAAATAAATTTAGGAAGGTAATTTTTCCATTTTATTTTGAATTTCCTTATTTAGAGAATCGATGTCTTTATCTAATTTTATCAGTTCCTTCGATATTATTTCAAACCTATTTTCTTGGTCATTTAATTTTTTAACATATCGCTCTTTTAATGAAATTGATTGAGAATCATCACCCAAAACGGAAATATTTTCTCGAAGTCTTGCTTGTTCATCTGTCATTACATCTCTTTCTTGGTATAATTTTTCTCTTTTACTTTTAAGGTCATTTAATTTTTGGATTGATTCTGCTATTTCTTTAAGTTGATTTTCAAGAACAGTGTCAATAAATTTCTTTCTTACATAAAACCCAACTCTTTTTAAAAAATCATCTCTTGACCAATTCCATAGATAATTACTAGTATAATTTTCTCTTTGTTCCTTTAATGTAAAAGTAATCGCATCCTTCGGTTTTAATGAAATTTTAAAACGCCAATAATTAGGAGTTTCCTCGGGATCTATAGGTTTTTCAATGAATTTATAATCGTAGTTTTTCGGATGATCAAGATATAATTCCTTTTCCTCTTCGGTTTTATTTTTTATTTTATAAATTGTTGTAAGATTAGTATAGTAATGTTCATAAGAATATCCGCTTCCAAATGTGACTTTATGTACACTAAGATTTTCTGTTTTTTGCTCGTGAGTGATTATTATGGCTTGTTCAACAGCATAATTTAAAAGTCTAATGTCTCCTTTATTCAAGAAGGGAACAATAGCTTCTCCAGCAAGATTATCATCATAAATTATTGTAGCGGGTCCTCTTTCTAAAGTTAGTTCTGTATTATTCGTTATCTCAATGCAAGCATTAGGATTTTTATCATGCTCATTTTTATTGTATAACAATACTTTTTTTGCTTTAATTGATTCTGTTAAAATGGGTACTAAAGCCGATTGTTTTCTCTTTATTGAAACTGGTTTTGCTATATTATACTCAAATAATTCTCCTAAATCCTTAGTTTGAGTTTGTGTTTGAGTTTTAATTTTATCCATGAGTGCATCGTCAGACAATGTACTACCTAAAGCCCCAAAACCCCCATTTGGTGGTGCCATAGCTGGCGGCGCTCCAGGAACAGCCATTTTTGCCTTTCTACTAATAGCTCTTGATGGTGCAGCTGCTTCTGCCATAGCATAATCTCGAAACCTTTCTTTTTCTAATCCTTCTTCAATCTCAGTTGGTTTTGCGCTTAATACTCTTGGTGGTCGTATTACAGGTCTTTGAATAAAAATTGGTCTATAAAATTCGTATTTAAAAGAAACTGGCATTCCAGCAACTAAACTCAATTCAATATTTTCCCAATCTTGGTTAGTAGTGTTTTCGATTAAGCTCCATCCGGATAATAAGCAGTTATTCTCTAATGCTTGTTGTTTACTCATGATTAAACGATACGAGGTTTTCCAAATTGGACTTTCTCTAATATATGATACAAAAATGTTCCTTTCAATAAGATCATCTCCACCAGATTCACAATTGATAATTATTTTTTTAGCATCTTTCTTTTTTCCAGCAATAACAGTATCCAAGAAAAACTTCAAATCCTTCTTTATATCTTCATTTAGTATATCTAATGATTTTATCTCATCAAAGCTTATTTTCGTTATAGACTCCTGATCTTCTAATAAAACAAGTTTTTTTTCTAAAATTTTTTCATTTTTAATGGCTTTTTCTACTGTTTCAACGCCCATTATTGTTCCTGAAATTTTCTTTCCACCGCCAATAGTTAAGTTAACATTAGCACCCTTAATTTGTGCAACAAGAGAACTAAATGAATCAATATCAGGTATATTTAGCATTATTGATTTTAATAATTGAGAGGTTTCTAAAGCAGCATCATATGATATTGAGCTTATATATCCCTTTTCACTCGTATCTAATACGAAAAGTGATTTTAATATATCATCCATCTCATCTATTTTAAATTCAATTTCAAACGTATCAGTTCCTTTAACATTGCCCTCAAGAATATAGTAAGAAACTCCATGTTTAAAAATAATAACTTTCTTTACTTTTAGTTTTGACATAGGTTTATTATAAGTAACCATGAATTTAAATGTTAATTTGCTTGCATTAAATTCGGAATTTAAAATCAAAATATCAAATAATATGATTAAAAAGGTGGAAGAATTAGAATACTAATATAGACTCCTTTGAATTATTTCAAGTAAATCTTCTTCTAAACTAGACTTATATTTTGGATTTTCTACAATAGTTCCAAGATAATCTCCATTCTTATTGAAAAAATAAAATGTTGGAATTTTTTCTAAATTAAATTTAGGATTCACTGCTTCTGGTGGTGATCGTGTTTTGTGCCAGAGAGGTTCACCAGGTTTGTGAAATGGATTTTTCATTATTCCATATAAAATTTTAAAATCAATATTGTTTATATTCATATGGTTAATAATTTTAATCATTCGAGGTATATTTTTTGAGCAGTCAGGACACCAATCTGCTCCAAAAGCTAATACCTTTAAATTTTCATTTTTTTTATTTAGGAGTTCTTCTATTTTCTTAATAGCATCAATTTTAAGCTTATAGGTTTTGTAATTGTTGGCAATCTTTTCATTATAAATCTTTAAATACTCTTTTGGAGTCATAGTTGGAGAAATAAGATCACTCCATTTTACCTTGTTTTCAGATACCATAATACAAAAATAAATAACCACAATTAAAAAAAATTCTTGTAATGACTCATAAATTAATCGAATTTATAGAAATTAAACAAAATAATAATAAATAAGAACTAAATTATTACATTACAATTAAAAAAATCTTTTTTTACTAAAGGTGAGTGGCAATTTTAAAAGGTTTCAGAGGTTTAATGCTAAAAATTGATTTAACTAATTCTAAAGTTTTCAAAGAGCAATTAAATGAGCAAATCGCAAAAAGTTTCTTAGGTGGAGCGGGTTATGCCTGTCGGTATTTATATAACAAATTAGAACGAAAAACAGATCCACTTTCTAGTGATAATATTATCATGATAATGACTGGTCCATTAGGCGGAACCTTTGCTCCAAATACAGGACGATGGGTTATTTGCTCAAAATCTCCTTATACAGGAATTTGGGGAGAATCTAATTGTGGAAGTTGGTTTGGTGCTGAATTAAAGAGAGCTGGATATGATGGAATTATAATTTCAGGTGCAGCTACTAAACCTGTTTATCTTGCCATCAATGACGATAAAATAGAGTTTAAGGACGCAAGTGAATTATGGGGAAAAGGTACATTCTACACAACAGAAAAATTAAAACAATGGTTTGGGGACCAAAAAGCTCATGTTGCTTGTATTGGACCCGCTGGAGAACATTTAGTTAAATTTGCAAATATAGTTTCAGAAGAAAGAGCGGCAGGTCGGACAGGTATGGGGGCTATTTTTGGCTCAAAGAAGTTAAAAGGAATAATTGTGAAAGGGAGTAAAGTTAAGTTAGATGTTGCTAATCCAGAACAACTAAAAGAAATGATAAACAAAGCAAGGGATACTGTTAAAGCTTCATTCGCTACCCAAATGTTAAGGGACTTAGGTACATCAGGAGGAATGGATATGTATAACATGACAGGCGAATTACCAATTAAGTATTTTACACAACCTCAGTGGGAAGGTGCATATAATATATCTGGAGCAACAATGGCAGAAAATATTTTAATTGGGAATAGATTTTGTCATTCATGTGTTATTGGATGCGGTAGGAGAGTAGCAATAAAAGAAGGTCCTTATAGGACTTCTGAGATTGAAGGTCCAGAATATGAAACCCTTGTAAGCTATGGGTCTTTATTTTTAAATGATAATTTAGAATGGATTACTTATATAAATAAAAAGTGTTTTGACTATGGAATTGATACTATTAGTTCAGGGAGTATTATTTCTTGTGTTACTTATCACTATAAACAGGGGAATATCAGATCAGAGGATTTAGATGGATTAAAACCAGATTGGGGTAATACAGAAGTTGCTGAAAAATTATTAGAAAAGATGGTATATAGGAAAGGTGTCGGAAATTTATTAGCTGATGGCTCCGATGCCCTCGCAAAAAAATTTAAAATATCTCAAGATGAGATTGCTACGGTTAATGGTATGGAAGTTACATACCATGATCTACGTTCTAATTATGGAATGGCAATTGCCTATGGAATGGGTTTAAAAGGACCATCTCATAATTTACTAGATGCGTATTATGTTTTGATTGGAGTTCCATTAGAAGAAATTGGAATAAAAATGGTCGAAAAATTTTCTGATAATGAAGATATGGCAGAAGTCTGTTCATTAATTATGGATTATAGAGCTTTATACAGCTCTATAATTATGTGCTCTTTCTGTAATCCGCTCCCGTCTCAAATTGCCAAATTAATTGAATATACAATAGGTTTGAAATTTGGATTGGATCAAGTTAAACTATATGGGGAGCGAATTGCGAATCTTAAAAGACTCTTTAATATTAAAATGGGTTTAACATCGGATGATGATCGATTACCTGAAATTTTATTGAGGATATTTAGTGAAGGTGGAGCAGTTGGTAAATCTCCCGATTTTGAAAAACTTAAATCATTATTCTATAAGTTTAAAGAATGGGATTCTACTTCTGGTAAACCAAGTATAAAGAAATTGAAAAATTTAGGTTTGGATAAATTACAATAAGAGAGGAAGACAGGTAGTAAATCCTGCGAAAATACCTAAAAAACATCCAATTATTAAATTAATAATTGCTTTCTTAATATAGAATCTATTGTAACTTACAATTAACCAGATGCTCACAAATATCTCTAATATCGCAAAGAATGAGCCTAAGGCGATCGTATAGAAAATTGTCCTTTCAAGAGAAGTTAAACTACTAATTTCATTGATTCCATTTAAACCCCAAGGATTAAAAACGCCCATAAAATTAATAAACATAAAAAGGTATCTGTCTGGAATAGGATCAAGTACCCAAATTAGAAAGTATATTAAAAAATTTGATAATATTCCTATACCAAATATAATATAAACAACACCTAAAACCATATGGGAAAGTTTAACTACTACTTTCTCATCTAAAT
>JBHLPZ010000019.1:0-12465 GCA_048885325.1 Candidatus Odinarchaeota archaeon | reverse complement strand
ATGTGTTTACATTATATTTAGAATAGTTTTTCTTAAACCGGAATAAAATCAAAATTCCTAATATTATTAGAATAAACGATAATATGTATTTAAGAAATACAAATGAGATTGAAAATATGTTACTGACCCAATCAAAACCCCAATCAATGTTTTGATAAAAGCAATCAAGTGAGAAAGCGGATAACACTGATCTAATAAATAGATTCATTTATGTATAGTTGAAAGGAATATATTTAAAGTTGGATAAAAAGAGATTTTTGTATGAGTACTACACAATTCTTCCAATTTTGAAGTAAAATTAATTTTTAATGAATTTTTATTAAAATTACTTAAAGGTGATAATAATATGAAAAAGGTATTAATGATTTATGGAACTCGATATGGATCAACTAGAGAGATTTCAGAAAAAATTGCCGAGATTCTTAGAGAAAAACAAATTGAATTGAGATTGGTTAATATTTCCGAAGAAGATGCGCCTTCTTTAAGAGAATATGATGGAGTGTTAATCGGAACTGGAATAAGGATAGGAAAATGGACAAAAAAGATTAAGAAATTTGTAAAAAAAAATTTAGATGACTTAAATAATAGAGACTTTAAGCTTGGATTTTATATCAGCTGTGGAACGGCTTCTAAAAAAGAAAAGGTACAAGAAGCTACAGAGAAGTTTCTTTTAAAAAATGCGGAAGAATTAGGGCTGAGTTTAGATCTTTATGATGCATTCGGTGGAACTTATGATTTAAGAGAAAATTCCCCCATAGGAAAGATTGTCCGCGCAGCATTAAAAGCAAGCTTAAAAGAGGAAGAAGGTTGGGAGATTGTGGAGGATAAATTATACGATTTTAGAGATTGGGATCATATTAAAAGCTTTACGGAAAAGTTTGCTTCACTTTTATAAGAACTCAAATTCTAAATCGATAATATTCCGAATATTTCGTTAATCACAGTTCCAAGTAAAGGCGAATTATTTACACTTATCTCCTGTGAAATCTTAGCTGCTTTTAAAAATTGCTTTTTAATTTAAGAAAATAAAAAGAAAATTTATGTTTTAGCACCACAATAGGGACAATATTGAGCCAATTCTTTACCTATATATGTTCCACAGTTATCGCAATATTTATCCCTTTCTTCTGAGCTAATAGATTCTGTTTGAATTGACACATGTTTTATTTGCCCTGTTTTTGTTGAAAATTTACCAAAAAATTGCCCTGAAGCTTTCAGATCTAGGATAATTGCTTGAACATCCTTTCTAGAAATTCCAGTTCTCATACTGACATCTTCTATTGAAGCATCGGCACTTGTCTGAAATTCTTGCAAAACTACCCTCCGTAATTTACTCCTATTCGCTATCGCAACGATTAGGCTAGATAGAATAGTAACGCCAAAGGCAATCGTGAAAATTCCCGCCCATGACCACTGCAAGACAGTAATTCCCCACCACAGAGCGGCACCAGCAGTTATGACTATAAAACCCCACCACATTAAAGAACCAGCACGTACGAATTGATTTCTTATATATTTCATTTTAACATACCTCAATATGTATTTTATATGGAACTAGCCAATAGAATATAAATATCATTAGGTAATATAATAAAAAAATCATTAGTTAATAGATTATAAAAATAAAGTCCAACCTTTACCTATGTAAATAATTAATTGATATTAAATTAATTTAGACCTAAAATTCTTTTTAAAATAAGTAATGCTCCCTTTTTATCTAGAGGCTCATTGTTATTGCCACATTTTGGGCTCATTATACACGCAGGACAACCGTTAGTGGTTTTACAACTACATGTTTCAATCAGCTCACATGTTAATTCCAAAAGTTGTTTTAAATTGTAAAACAATGATTCAGATATTCCAACACCTCCTCTATATGCATCATATATATAGATTATAGGTTGTTGTTTAATAGGATCAAAATCGATTGAAACACCTCCCAAATCCCATCTTGAAATTTGAGTTAAGGCTGGTGTTATTGCTATCATGGCATGTTCAATAGCATGTATTGTCCCTCCTAAATCATATCCTTCTAGTTCTAATTCTTTTTGAAAATCAAATGGTATTGTAAACCAAAATGCTTGAGTTTCAAACTCAATTATTGGAATATCCTCCAAAGGATGGCGAGAAATAATTTCTTGTGTTAATGTGTCTATAGTTTTATATGCATAATATTCATGCTCAACTTTAACATTACCAAAAAAAGACATTATTTGATTATTTTCTTTGAGTTGAGTTTGTGAAAGTATTTCTAAGGGAGTAATTTCTGTATGCTTTAACGATTGTGTATAATAGTCTAATTCAGCTCTTTTAAGGTATACTATTCTTTCCCCTAAATCCAACTCTTCAACAATATAAGTTTCTGCTTCATAAAGATAAACAGCACCCGGGTGTAAGTCTCTAAATACGTAGCTCTCATCTTCTACGGTCAAAAGTTCTTCACCACCATGGATTCTTAATATGATTTTATAACTTTTAGATGATAGATCATTTAATCCAAACTTTTCATTTGGAAAGAATCCGCCTCTCCAATAGTATTTATCTCCTCTTTTCATTAAAAGTGATTCTAATACGAGTTCTTCTATACATTCCTTAAAAAAATCTTGATTTTCAACGCCAAAAAGATAGTGATCGTCTAATTTTACGGGGATCTCTTTCGAGGCACAGCATAAGTGGTTTTTGAGGATATATTTATTTTTCAAAGTAATCAAAACATCTTCTTGAATGTTTCCAAATAATTTATCAGGGTTATGAATATAGAATAAATCAAGAGGATTTTGCATTGGAATGAAGGTAGAAATTGAGAGCTCTGAACCTCTTCCTGAGCGACCTATCTGTTGTTTAAAACTGGAAATTGTACCTGGAAAACCAGAGCTAATGGTTGCTTCTAAAGAGCCAATATCTATACCTAATTCTAGAGCATTGGTGGAGCTAATACCTATGATATCTTTGCTTTTAAATTTTTGTTCAATTTCTCTCCTTTTTTTTTTACTTATTCCCGCTCTATAGCTAAAAATCTTATCTTTTAAATAAGGAAGGGCTTTTCTTGTCCAAATAGCCTGTAATTCTGCCATTTTTCTTGAAAGCGTAAAAGTTAAGGTTTGAACACCAGTTTTATAAGTTAAATGGGAAAGAAATAAGTTTTTTGTTTCCTGATGGGGTGATCGGTATTTATTTGAGATGTCATCATATGGCAAGTCCCACAATATAACTTTTTTAGGACCAGAAGGAGAATCATCTTTATCAACGATTACAAATTCTTCTCCGATTAATTTTTCACTGAATTCTTTCGCATTATGAATTGTAGCACTACATAATATCCAGATTGGTTTTACCTTATAAGTTTCAAGAATTCTCTTTAATCGCCTTATTAATAGAGCAAAATTAGACCCAAAAATCCCTCTATAAATATGGATCTCGTCTAATACAATGTATTTTAAATTCGTGCATATTCTTCTCCAGTTTTGTTTAAACCATGGTAAATAAAAATGAAGCCCGTATGGATTTGTAATTATAATATTTGTATTTGCGAGTACTTTTCTTTTCTCATTTGGTTGAACATCTCCATCATATACACCTACTCTATTTGCTTTAATGTTAGTTTCCTCTAAGATTTTTTTCAAAACCTCAAATTGATCCCTTGCTAATGCCTTAGTCGGAAAAACATAAATTGCTGTTGCTTTTTCATTATTCAACATTGAATTAAGAACACATAAGTTATAACATAATGATTTTCCTGATGCTGTTGAGGTAACTATAACTGTATTTCTTCCTTCTCGAATATGATTGATGGCTTCTGCTTGATGACGCCATAATTTTATATTATTTGCATCTAACCAACGCTCTAATCTCCTTTTTAATGGTTTGTTTAAATTATCATAGCGAGCTTTTAGCTCAGGAATGTGCTCAATATGACAAATTTGACCATTGTAATAATCTTTAGACTTAATAAAATTAATAAAGTCATCAAAATCAAACATAAATAGAATCATTTTCAATAATGAATAGTATTAATTAAAAATTTCAAAGTGAGTTGATTTATTTATTTTCAAAGAAACATCTAATTTGGATGTACTAAAATATAAATACTTAAACCCTTTAATGAGATCAAACGAATTTTTAAAAAAAAAGTAATATCAATCTTAAATTATGTCTAATTCTGAATGGAATAAAGTAGATTTCCAAGATTTTATCAACAAATTCAATAAAAATATTGTAATTAATACGGCCCCAACCATACTATATTCTAAAAAAGATAAAGAACATGAAGCTTATAATGCTTTAATCGCATTTTTTTTCATTTCAGGGTTTTTACTCATCTATATTGCAGTATCTATGATTTTAATAGAACTTTTCTTTAGTTTAACATTATTCCTGATAGTTATAATTACTGCGGCAACAGCTGCTGTAATATTATTACTGATTTATTTACGTTCAAATATCGCAATCAAACCACTTGAAAGTTGGATTGAAATATATGAAAGTTCACAAGAGGAAAATGAAACTTACTATTGTTTTTCTTATTATATAGTATTTTCAGGAAAATGTGTTCCAAATAAAGCAAAAAATGTAATATATAAATTATATCAAGAGAATTTACTTAAGAGTAAGATTGATATTACTCAAATTGAAATCTATTTGAAAAAAAGAGAAGAAGATACTAATAAATGGGATGTTTTAGGCTACTTTTTTCAATATGGAGAGGGAAAGCCATTCAAAAGCGAGGATATTAATAGAAATTCATGGAAATTTTTTCCTTATGAAACCAGTTTTAATGAAAATTATCTAGCTATCGCTAATTGGGATCATCAATATGAATGGCGTAATGATCTAGAACTTGATTATGATAAGTTACACGATTATGCTCCTTGGGTAATAACCACATGGAATGAAGAAAAGTTAAAACCTTTAACTGATGTTTATAAACAGTCATTAAATTGGGATTTACGACAGCTTGAATCAGAGCCTAAATTAAAGCCTTGGTTAAGTAATCTAGAAACTCAAACCTATGAAAGCTTTCGAGCATATAAAGACATTCAATTGATGAACGAAGCAATTGAAAATGTTATTGGAAATGATAAAGAACTAAAAAAATTAAAGGATTTAAAAGGATATTTATTAAAAATAAGGGCTTATTTTAGAGATTTAAATTATTAAACATCTTTTTATTGTGCTTATATATTTTAAGAAATTCAGTAAACAACTTGTTGTAAACTTTTCTATTATCAATATTGGGTTGATACGTTTTTTTAATTTTAATGAGAGAGTTAACTTCTGCAAAGTTATCGAATAACCCTAGACCAATTAGCGCAATTATAGCAGAACCTCTTATTGCTGATAAATTAGGATTTTCTACCTGTTTAATTTCTCTTTCGGTAATATCAGCTAAAATTTGGCACCAAATATTTGATTTCGCACCACCCCCTATGAAATTGAGGCTATTATTAACTCCAATCAATTTTTCAACTACAGTTAATGCCCATTTTATATTAAATGCTACTCCTTCATAGACTGCCCTTAAAATGTCAGCTCTGTTATGATCCAGACTCAAATTATAGAACCCGGCTCTAACATTTGAATCATTTAAGGGGCTTCTTTCACCAAACATCCAAGGTGTAAAAAGAAGGCTCTTTGAACCCGCATCCGTAGTTTCAACCATCTCATCCAGGTGGGTATATAGTTGATTTAAATTTTCTTTATACTCTTCTTTCTCTTTTTGAAACATCTGATCAATTATCCAGTTAAGACAAGCAGCACCAGTTTCTTGTTTTGATATGCATAAATATTTATCTTGCACGGAACTTATTGAACCAGTATAATTTAAGAGGTCTTTTAATCTCTTATCCGTATGAGAGGCAACCCAGTCAGCAGTTCCAAGATTTACTATAATCTGATTATCTTTAGCCCCTGAACCAATTGCAGAGGCTACAAGGTCACCTGAACCGACAATTATGGGTATATTTGGTTCCAATCCTAATTCTCGAGCTGATTTTTCTGTTAACTTTCCTGCAATTTCAGTAGATTTATGTATTTCGGGCAATTTTTCCTTATTTATTTTGAACATTTTTAATATTTTATCTGACCAATAAAAATTTCCAGGATTCGAATCCATAAGCCAAGAAGTATGCCCTAAATCTCTTGAAGTGATTGCATTTTCGGTACTCTTAAATATTACATAATCTTTCACACTAAGAAATTTATATGTATTTTTGTATATCTCCGGTTCATTCTCTTTTATCCATAAAATATGAGAAATAGGATCTTTTCCATTAGTTCCAGGAGCTCCTCCCGTAACTTTAATGAATTTTAATAATTTTCTTAGTCCAAATCCAGAAATTTTGATAAGACCCTTCACTTTTCTCCTTATTAAATCAGCAGCTCTTACATCAAGCCAGTTGATGCATCTCATTAAAGGAGTTCTTGTATTGTCAACAGGTACTGTACAATTCATTTGACAATCAAAAACAAGTGCTTTAATGTCTTTCGGATTTACTTTATTTTCCTGAATTAAAATTGAATTTACTTTTTTAACTGAATTCCAATAATCTTCGGTTTCTTGCTCAACACAGCCCTTTTCTGGATAATATAATGGGTATTCCACCTTTGCATGGTTAATTATATTTAGTTTAAAATCTAATAATGCCGCTTCATTTCCAGTTGTACCTAAATCATAAGCTAAAATATATCTTTCATTCATGAGATAATACCAATTTTTTATTAATCTATAATTACTTTCTGAAATTATTTATAATTTCTTCTATAACAGAAACAAAATTTACATAGAATTATAGCTTTTCTAATTGAATTTAGAAAAATTGATAAAGATTATTGATCATATAATTACTATAAAATTATAAAACTCTATGAGAGTATATAGTAAGTAATTAATTATAGAAAATAGAAAGGAAATCTAAGATGGAGTCGTTGGAAACAATAAACAGGTTAGAAATTGAGACAAATAAGATTTTTTATGACAAAAAATCTGAATTATTATCAATATATATATTTGATTTTGTTTTTATTGGAACTTATAAAAAATCTACTAAAGTAAGCAAAATTTTGGATGATCTACATAATTCTTTTGGAGAAGTTCCTTTAACTCGTGAAAATATATTCATTGTAGATTTTGTTACACATATATCAATTAATGAAAATGTAAAGTTGAAGAAATTAAAGTTATTACCGAAAAAAGATAAGGAAGAGAAGAAGGAGGAACCTAAAAGAGAAAAGGTAAAAATTACTCCAGAAGAACAAGAAAAAAAAAAAACCAAGAAAGTTCCTGTGGTTAAGAAAGAAGCGAAACAGGACTTAGAAAAGTTTAAGGAAAAGGATATTGACTTAAGAAGAGACGATTTTGGCTATGTAAAATCGGAAGAGGAAGCTATATTAGAAGATTTTGATGAAGCCGAAGATTATGAAGAAGTGAGAGCCGTAGAGTCAAGACCTATCCCATCTGCTGCACCACCTCCTCCAGGTGGTCCAGCACCAGCTCCAAAGGCGGGGCGTGCAGCTACCCCTGATGCTAGTCCTCCAGCCGAATTTATAAGGCGATTAGAAGAAGCTCCAGCAAATGTAATTCCAGAACCTCCTAAACCTACTGTATATGAAATTAATATGGGCTTACAATATTACTCTGTAATGATGGAACAATCAAGTTATTTATTCTATGTTTATTTTTCTCATAAAGAATTGAAGATTGTTGATGAAGAGGGTAAGACTATATTTGAGACAACTATTAGGATTGAAACCATCAAAAAAGAACCTCCAATATTGGATTTAAGAGTAGAAGGTGAAGGTTTTGAAGTTCATCCGTTATATGGTAAGGTTGAAGTAAAAAAGGATGCAGTAAATCCCCCAGTAATGATTTTTTCAATTCTACCAATTAAAAAGAAAAAAAAAACCAAAAAGGAGAAAAAAGAGGGAGAGCGAAGATATCTACATATCTATATTAATTATGAAGAGAAAACCATCAATCATACTATTTTATCGATAATAGTGCAACCCAAACATTTTCGTTTGAATCTTGGTCCCATTCATCTAAATATAAGTAAAAGAACAGCGGTAGTAATTTCATTTCTTTCTATAGTAGTCGCAGTCGCATCATTAGTTTTTACACTCTTTTCTATAGATACTAGCTCATCATTTGTAGATTTTGTCAGTAGTTTTGCTCCAGGGTTAGGATCAATTCTCTTTATTACAATCTTTTTAATTACCTTGTTTAAAGAAGGAATTTATCCCCTAAAAGAGAAAATAAGCTATTTCTTAAATTTCGATAAAACAGGAGTATTAATTAAGTGAATATTTAAACCTTCAATTCTTTTTTTATTTTTTCATTTATATAATTCCAGAATTTCTTCTTAAATTCACTCAATTCTTTTCCTTCTTTTAACTTAATAAAATACAAGGGTCGTTTCGCTATAATTGGATGATTTTTTAGTTTTAGGATTTTAATCAGTCCAGCTTTTTCTGCCTTATTTGTCATCATTTCACTCATTACACTGATATAATTAGATTCACTGACAGCTGTTATGATAGAATCATTGTCATTCATTTCTAGTTTTATATTTAATTTCTTGTAATCAGGAAACTGACGTTTAAAAGTATCTCTCATTCCAGAACCATGTTCTCTCCATATAAATGGATACTTAGTGAGTTCGTCAAGAGTTATTACGCTTTTACCATCTTTTAATAGATCATGACTGGGAGAACATATAAAATTAAACTTATCTATCCCAATCTGGATATAATCAAATTCATCTTTATTATAATTAATAAAACTACCGATTCCACTAAAATCTGCTAAACCTTTTTTTAAATTTTCGATTGAATTTTGAGAATTGTTAATGAGAATTTTAAACTCAACATTAGAATTTTCATTTCGAAAATCGGTAATAAATTTAGGTAAAACATGGGAACCAGGGATAGAAGAAGCTGAAATTACTATTTCTTCAAATTTTTGTTCACTAAACTTAGAAAGTTCCTGCTTACATGAATCATACAAATTAAGAATCTTCTTTGCATAATCTAACATTACAATTCCTGCTTCAGTTATCTCAAACTTTTTTGTAGTTCTTTCAATAAGAATTACTCCAAAATCTTTTTCTAGTTGAGATATTTGATGTGATAAAGTACTTTGAGAAATTGGAATATCTTTTGCTAATTCTGAGAAACTCTTATACTGAGTTAATTTAATAAAGTTCCTTAGGTATTCTATATTCATAATATTTCCGTTCCTACTGATACCTGATTAATAAAAAATCAATTATTCAATTATAAATAGCAGTTCACATTATATAATCTTTTTATCTAAAAAATAAATAATTATTTACGAAAAAACTAATAAATCTTAATTAATTCAGTGTTATAATACCTATAATCAAAATAATCTTAAGGTCAAAAATAATGGCTGAAAAAAGTAAAACATTCACGGTTGTTATTGGTAATGGTGCTTATACGTCAGAAAGACCATTTACTATGTTAAGGTTTGCTTACACTGCCCTTTTGGAAAAACATAAAGTTAACATATTTTTAGTAGAAGATGGAATATTTGTAGGAAAAAAAAATCAAAATCCTGCTACTTATGATAATGTAGGAAAATGGATGTCAGATGTGATTGAAGAAGGGGCAAAAGTTACAGCATGTGGTGTTTGTATGAAGGCAAGAGGTTTATCTGAGGATGAATTGATGGATGGTATAACTAAAACATCCATGCATGGATTTGTTGATATGTGTGCAGAATCTGATCATATTTTATTTAGCTAATATTAAAAATTTGGTGAATTATATGGGAAATAATCATGAATTAAATTGTTCTGGCTTAGTGTGCCCTTTACCTGTTGCAAAAACTAAAAAAAAATTGAAGGAACTTCAAAGTGGTGATACCCTAGAAGTTTCTGGAGATTTTGCTGAAGCAGGGGAAAATATTAAAAGATTTATTGATAAAACGGAAAACCAAATCTTAGCGTTTGAAATAGAGGGAGAAAATTTCTTTATTAAGATTCAAAAGGCTTAGATTTCATAAAATATATTATTTTATTTTTTTAATTTATATTACATGATGAGTTAATGGTTGAACATAAAGTATTAGGTTTCAAAATTGAAGGAGAAAGTTTTTATATAAAATTAATAAAAACATAATATATCTATAGAGGTGTTTTAAAATTTATAAAAAGATATTGGTTGGCACTGATGGGTCTCATTATGCTAATAATGCTGCTGAACGTGCTGCCGAACTTCAGAAAAATTGGAAAAGTGAGATTGTAATCTTTCATTCTACAAATCATCATAAACTCCATCCATCCCTTTATCCAGATAAGGAATTCCCTCAAGAAATCTATAACAATATTGAAGATTTAAGTAGAGAAGCAGGTAAAGAAATATTAAAAAATATTGAAGGTATATTTGATAAATCCATATCTCCTGTTAAAACTCGATTAATAGAAAAAGAAGATCCTGAAGATTATATTTCACGGGTTGTTGAAGAAGAAGGTTTCGATCTTGTAGTTATTGGAAGCAGGGGTCATCATTCTAAAATAAAGGAATTACTGCTTGGTACTGTTTCAACGTATGTTTCTAAAAGTTGTCCATGCGACGTTCTTATTGTTAGATAATTCTTTTTGATATAAAGATGATATTTACTAACTTTATAATTTTTTTTATATAATGAATTAATGATTGAAGAAAGTTTAATTTGTGCTTTATTGGTTGGAGAAGCTGAAACAGAGAGATTAGCTAAAAAGATAGCTTCTAGTTATAAAAATTGTCCTTATATAAATCTCATGACCACTTCAGGAAAAGAACTTTATGCTATCTTTTTTCTTCCTGTTAGACAAAAATGGTGGATTGAATATATAGAAAAAAAGCCACAGGAAACATTTAAACTTAGGAAAGCTAAGGTAACCTTTTTAGATTCAGTTTATTATCCTGAAAAATTAAACCTTCGAATCCCTCAAACTTTAAAGAAAATTAGCCCATGTGGATCTAATTGTGATGAATGCTCAAGTTCACATAAATGTATTTGCTGTCCAGCAACTATTTTTTATAAAAAAATGAATAATCCAAATAAATTAATAAGTTCGAAAAATGAAGAAAATTAGTTTTATTTAAGATTGATATTTTTCTATGTATTATGATCTTGGATGACATTTTTAATGATCTCTTCCAACTCTTTTTCAGTAATAAACTTTTTCGTAATTATTTTTAAATGAGCCTTATTTAAAATTTCAGGGAGATAATCATTGTATTCTTTATATCCCATTTGATTACATTTTATTTTAATAGCATCTCCATGTAGAGTTGTAGGACCAAAAATAATTTCCTCTTGTTGTCCCACAATTTCTGGACGATATGGAGTAAAACACATCCAATATTTATCTTTTTTTAAAGCACTCATTACGTGGAGTTCACTTTCGTGCAAAAACGTATTTCTTCCAACTATAGGTTTATTAAAAGGAAGAGGTATACCTGAATATTTTTCAACAAGTTTACTCAACTCATAAAGCTTGGAAAGATCAATACCTGTATCAATACCATATAACATTTCTAATGATACAACAACTTCCTCTAATGATGTATTTCCTGCACGATCTCCAAGTTTATTTACTACTAGATCCATAAATGTAGCTCCTTGTTCTACTGCTGCGATGGTAGAAGCAGTTCCTAGTCCAAAATCATCATGAACATGAATACCTATAGGGATTTTATTAACAACTGGTTTAATTTTCTTTATCATATATGAAATTGCGGATACATTACATGCTCCTACAGTATCATAAAGCATTACCATCTTAACATTATTTTTAACTCCTTTTTCTATTGCGTTTATGAGAATAGATAAATCAGAACGAGTTGCGTCCACACAATCTAATATTGCATTGCCTCCTAACCGTCTGATTCTTTTTAATACCGTAGGTATTAATGAAATAATAACTTCAGGAGTAATTTTCTTATTATCCGCAAATAATCCAAGTTGCCAATCGGTCAATACAATTCCAAAGCCAATAAAATCGCAATTAGCTTCTAATGACTTATTAATCTCATCAGTCCATCTTGAAGGATTTGAACTTAAATGTGAATAAGTTTTCATTTTAATGCCTAATTCTTTAATGCTCTTTGCTAAGTCCCATTGATCTTGCACCAGACCTATATATCCACAATCGATATGCTCTACATTTAATTCTTCTAATTTTTTAACAATCTTAATTTTCTCATCAAGAGTATAGTATACTCCAGGAGTCTCCTCACCTTCCCTTATTGTTGAATCTCTTACAAAGACTCTTTGAGGGGATTGAAAATTTACTGTTAAATCATCGAAGTAATTAATTGGAGAAATACACCATTTATCATTAAACCATTTTGTTTTTTTTATCATAAGATTAAGCCTTTTTATTATTAATCTGATTTTGTAATAATTGATTTGATATATATCTTTTCAAATTAAAAGTATAAATAGATTAACAGCATATA
>JBHLPZ010000018.1:0-28561 GCA_048885325.1 Candidatus Odinarchaeota archaeon | reverse complement strand
CTTATCTTCCACCGATTTAGGTTCTTCTTTTTTCTTAAAATATTTTTTAAGCAAGAAATAATTTATAGTCATACCAATGAGCTCAACAATAATTCCAACAAATGCGATAATTGTTCCACCGTATCCGAGATATCTTAAAAATATAGCAACGCCTAAACCAGAGGAACTAAATACAAACAAAAGAAAACCTTTAATGATTTGAGAAAAGGAGATTCTTAATCGGGTCAACTCTTTTTTGATCAAAGACATAACTTTAATAATTTTTTATAGATTTTAAATTTGGTTAAATAAATTTGAATTATCATTTAAATAATTCTATAATAATTAATCCTTATTTTAGTTTAAATATTCCTCCTTTTCTTTTTAAATGTATTATACAATGCATTATCTAATATTTTTCCAATTTTAAGAGCAATTCCTTTAGCAATCAAATATCTTTCCCCATCAAGCATAGATTTTATCTCATCACGACTCGGCTTATGATTTAACCTTTCAATTAAAATATTTTCCCCTAATAATTCTATGGATTTCTCAATTTCATTGTAATCGGGTAGTTTTAAATCAAGTTTAAATGATTTTATTTTCTCAACAGTAAAATTATAATATTCACAAAATCTCCTATAAGGATCATCGCTAAGTTCACTATGCAATGTAATATTATCTGTTGCAATCTTAGTGTCTTTATCTTGCCAATAAAATTGATTGGGATTTATACCAGGCCGATTTATCCCCATTAACGAGGATGTTATACGTCTTTCTATCCAATTAAAGGTACTTTCTTTCTGCTTTTCACGGATTTCTTGCTTTTTAATTTCCTTTTCTTTTTTTTCAATCTCAATAATTTTCTTAATTTTAGATTTACGTTTTTCCTCAAATAGTTCTAGTCTTTTTATTAAATCAAAGGCAATACAATAAGAGACAGGGGAAACTAAATCTGCTTGTAATTTCAATGGCTTAATGTTTTCGTATATTAAGCTTGGATTTTCCCTTAATTCGATTATACATTTTTGAAGAGGTTTATCAATTAACCTTGATAAAATGAAACCATTTACTAGGAAAACTTGATTATTCGCATTAAATACAATAATTAATTCTTTTTGCCTTCTGATTATTCTTTTAATAATTAATTCTTCTAATTTTATATTTATCCAATCTTCATATTCTAAAGTTCCATCCATTTTTTTTAAAGCTTGTAATATTAATCCTTTGTCATTATTAATTTTATTATACGATTCAATTATCCTACTTAATTGTCTAAGGATCTTTGATAATACATAATAAAAGATATCTCTTATCAAATTATCAATTACTTCCTCAAAACTTAAGAGTGTAATAATTTGATTATAATTATTCAATCCTAGTTCTTTTAGAAATACTTTATCAATATATTGCTTCTTTCTTACAAACTCTCTAAGTTCATTAATTGATGTCCCCGTTCTTTTTTCCAACATCTCCCATAATTTCTTTAGTTGTAAATCATCTCTATACAAAAATTTAGAAAGGTTAAATTCAGAGATATTATTAAAACCATCTAATATCTTTTCTATATAAGGAAAATTAAACCCTACTATCTCTTTTTTCGCTATATTAAGTAAATTTTTATTTTTATCATTTATTGCTAGAAAATCTTGTTTTTTGATATTAAATTTAATCATATTTTTCCTTATTTTTGAAATTAAATCATCATCAACATTAATTAAATGCATAATATCATAAATTCCACGTTTGTTTAACTGGTACATAATCTCATCAAAGGAATATTCATAAAGACTTTGAATTAAGTAAATAAAATCATTTGGGTTAGTTTTAAGTTGTTTAATTATCTCCTTTTTTATAAAATTTAAAGTCCTATTCTCAAAATCATCATAGATCATCTTATCTTGTAGAGCTTTATTTATAATATTTAATAATTCCCTTTTTATTGAATTACCTTTTAGAAAAGCTTTCAAACCTGGAACTGAAACTGGATATTTATTGAATTCGTAATCTAAAATTTTCTTTTTAATCATCCTAACTGGCATAGCTTCAACTTGGAGCTCCTTATAAGATTTAAATTCGTAATCCCTATGAAGAATTTTTATCAATCGATTGAGTGTTGATAATTCAATGAATTTGTCTTCTTTTTCTTTCTTATCTAATTTTTTTTCAATATCAACAGAGAGATCTTTAAAAGCTGATTCTTCTTCTAGGATTTCTTTCTTTATATGATTATTTAGACCAATTAAGTCTCCTAATAAATCATAGAAGTAAAAAGGAGGATATTTTCTAATTATCTCCAATAATTCAAACTCAATCTTTTGATCTATTTCATTTAATTTTTCATTTCTTTGGTAATCATTAAAAAATGATTCTCTTTCTTCAATTAAGAAAGATAAAAATAGATTTTCTAAATCAATTATTTTATAAAGTAAATCAATCTCAAGATTGAAAGAATTTTTTAATAATAGTTCAATTTCGTTCATTAAAGTCTTTTTTTCATTAATTTCTAAGTCCCTCGCAACTTTATCAGAAAAATGCGCGGATTCAAAATCCTGTGGAAATCTAATTCCAAAATTATGATACAAATGAACTGATGCAGTGGCAACTAACATTATACTAAGATTTGGAGAAGAATCGGCCAGTTCAAAAATTTTTTGCCTGTCTGCAGGTCTTTTAAAGTGTGAGAGAATTAAATCAATAGTTTGGAAGTATCTATAGGTGCTTTCTATTGCAGTTGTTTTTCTTTTAATACCACTTATCATAACTCTTTAATCCACTCCCTATATACCTCTTTAAAATTATCTGAAATTTCAAACTTTGACTTAGTATGCCAATATTTAAAATTAAAAACGTGAAACAAGAGACCTTTAAAAAGATCTTTTTCTTCATTTGATAAAATATGCTTTAAAATTATGCTTTTAGGTCTAGGAATTAATTTTGAGAAATATTTTACTTCATTTTCGTTAATATACTTATATAATGTATCCTCTTCTGAAATATTTAAAACCGTAATTGGCTGTAGTTTTCTTTGATTTAATTTTAACAAATTGACTTCAGTTTCAATTTTTTTTTGAATATACTTCGGAAATTCAAGTTTAATATCAATACAAAATTCAAATTTTTCATAAAAGTCTAATAGAAGATCTTTTTCTGTCTTATCTAATACCTTAATAATATAAGTATCTAAAAATACTAAAAATTGTTTTTCGTTTTGCTCAAAGGTTTCACGATTTTCGATGTATTCAACAAAATCTGTATATACCTCATTTAAACTCCAATCTCTTTTCTCTTCTATCTTAAAAAATCTTTTTGCATAATCTTTTATCCATTCTAAGACATAAGTTTTCCAAACAAAATCAAGTCCTCCCATTCGTTTTTCTAGAAATCGATAGAATTTATTTGCGAAAGTAACTGGATCTGAGATTTCAATATCATTTTCTTCCTTTAGAAAGCGATTAATTGTTGAATACCTTAATATATAATTTATTAAAAATCTTAATTCGCTTGAAAATTTCTCGAAATTACTTAAATGCTTTTTAATTAAACCAGAATTACTTTCCATTTGTATTTCTGCAAATGATATTAAATCACTAATACTTAATTCTACTTCTTTTATAAAAGAGGGAAGCACTTCAATTACAATTTTTTTAAATTCTTTTATAAGTGAATTGAAATCAAAAATATAGTTTTTCATTAACATAATTGAATTAAATTCAATTTTATTAAGGAGAACTCTTTTAAATTTAGAAATTAAATTTTGACCTAGTGCTCTCGCTGGTTTTTGTTCTTTGTCAAATTTTTCATTTAGATTTCTTATGAGAAGATCTACTAAGAAAATTAATTCTTTGCGATAAAGAAAACGGGGTAAAGATTTCCTCATTAAATTAAAGTTATTTTTAAAAGTTTCAGCAAAGTAATTTACCGCTGAATTTAATTCTGTAGCAATTAAATCTTCATCTTTTTTAATTGATTGATTTATTGAGAAGCTTGCTAATTTAAAGAAATCTTTATAATTATTATTACCTTGATCATTCTTTTTTTCTATTAAATTATCAAATTTTTTTAACAGGTATGTTAAATCACCTTTTTCTCCTGAAACAAGAAACTCATTGGATATTTCTAAAAATTGATTTAATTTCTTTTCCATTCGATCGTAAAAATCTTCAAAGTAAGAGGCTATCCATTCAATAGAAAAACTTTCTTGATATGCTCCAAGTTCTTCTCTAACTTTTTTAATTAAGTAAGATAAAATTCTATCTTGAGATTCATCTATCGTACCAGTGTTAGCTAATTTCATCAGATTCGTTCCAAGTTTTAAAGTATTTTCAACTAATAAATTAGCACTAGGTTTGGAAATTAAGTATTTTAGGTGTTCAGTGGCCATTTGGCTATCAAATGGAGTCTGAAACTTTTCAAATTCGGGATTAAAAAAGTTAAACTCAAAAGGATTTTTATTCCAAAAAATTTTAACATCATTTTTTATAGACCCATATGTTTTTAACATATCTTCATCGGTAGGGAGCGATATACTTATTCCAATCAGTTTTTTATTCCATTTATCTTCAATTAATTCCCCATACAGTTTTTTACTAAAACGTTCTGCAAAACTTTTTAATAATTTACTCTTCCCTTCCCTATCTAATTCGGGATGATCTGTAAATTCTTCTACTTCAAAAAATAATTTACTAATATCATCAATAGATTTCCTGGATTTATGAGTATCTAAATAGCCAGTATCCGGTTTTAAGGCAAGAAGTAAACTTTCACATTCTTTATAATTTCCTGGAATCAATAACATAGATTTTGGATAAATATTGATTTTAGCATCCTTCTCATCAAAATTATACAATTCAAATTCAGCGTAGAATAATTCAGAACCTGTATAATCTCTCAATATTGCATTATACATTCTCAAAAATCTTATAACTTCTTGAGATAATTGATTTACTCTAACACTTGTTAACTTACCTGGACCCAAAACATTTCCTACAATGATATCTTTTGGACTTGAATAGCCAAAAATCAATGAAAATTGATAATTAATAGATTCCCTTGTTGTTATCATAATTAGAAAATAAAAAAATTAATTTTATAAAGATACTATTTAAAAATTTTAAATAATTTATAGTTGAATTACTATTAAAATTTAAGCTGATTATAAAAAGATTTACTTATTAAATTGGTATTTATTTATAACAATCTTTTTGCTTACAATGATGGGTTTAAACCTCATATATTACGCCAACAGGTGAGAGTTCCACAGGGATCTTGAAAATACATAAACCAACACCTGTTTCATAATATAACATAATTTTCCCATAATCTTTCCTTTACATTATGCGATATTAAATAATCCTTAATATCGGTTAATAATATATATGGATCAAACTCCCAAGTGGCATATTCGTTAAATGATAAGCATTTTAAATTCTCAATATTTAATACTGATTTCAGTAAGAGCCCATAAGTAGCAACCTGAGGTAAAGAAAACATAAAATTTCCTTCAGGTTTATAATCAATCACTTTAACTGTATTATGTTGAATTTGAATCAGATCAATATGTCCAGTAATAGATTTTTTACCAACCTGCTTCCAAATAGGGACTTCAATAGCAACTGAATCCTTATCTTTAATCAAAATATATTTTAAGACAGGTCCATGACCTGGTTTTTGACCAATTCCGTCATTCTTAAAATTTGATTGAACTTTCCGAGCATAATGAGATAAATTTGAAGTTGAATCAAAAAATTCAATTTTTCCCTCCCGGATTAGCTTTTTGCCAAAGCTATTAAGAAATATCGCCTTTATCCCGGTGATCTTAAATCTAGATACTCTAGGTAATGATTTTGAGTTAAATAAACTATTGGGGATCTTACCTTGATAAATTCGATTAAAATATTTCCCTAAAAGTAGAAACTCTGATCGAAAGGGATTTAATTGGGAAAGCTTTTGCTTATGATGTTTAATATTCCAATTAAAAGCATATGGAATTTGTTGATGAACAAAAACTCTATTTCTAATTGATTCTCGATATAAACTCATCTAGTCAATATTTATGTTTTAAATTTAAAAAAACATTTATATTAATGATTTATTAATTTGTAGAGTTGTTCTTAAATTTTTTTGTTCCTAGAATTGAGGGAGTTCAAATCTTAAAAGTTTTATTTAAAATATTCTGAATAAAAAATTGAAACGGACCCGGCAGGATTCGAACCTGCGACTTTCGGATTAGAAGTCCGACGCCCTATCCAGGCTAGGCTACGAGTCCTCGTTTTTTATTATATACAATTTTTACGTGTAAAAAACGAATATTTTAAAAATTTATTAAGTTTTAAAGAATTAAAATTTTACTTTTAACAACCACGCTCTATATTTTTTTATAATTGATTATTTAAGAGAATTTATTACCTAATTTATCATTTCTCTATTGGTTTTATTAACGCATCTATAACAACAAGGTCAATTTTTGGAGAATATGCTTTGACTACTTTAGAATTAATAACTTGATAAATACACCAATAATATTTCTTCAGAGAGACGGATAAATTATCTATAGCTTTTTCTATTGGTTTATTTTTTTCTGAAAATTGATAAATATGTAGTATACCACCTGATAATTTCATCAAGAAACATGCTATATCAACAAATTCAATAGATTTTTCTGGTAAATTCATTATAATTCTATTTGCTTTATTTTTCAATTTATTTCCTAAATTATTCGTAGGTTTCAAAAGTTTCTTAATATCAATATTAAATGGTAAAATTACTCCTTTTAACTTGTTTAATTCTATATTTTCTTTAAGATATTTATAGGCATAGGGATTTATATCAAATGCATAGATTACTACATCATTATTCTTTGCTAATTGTATTGAAAATGGACCGACTCCAGCAAACATATCAATAATTAACTCATTTTCTTTTAAATTATACATAGATAATCTTCTACGCTCAAAAACTAGTCTTGGTGTAAAATAGGTTTTTTTTATGTTAAGCTTAAATAAACAATGATTCTCTTTATGAATTGTCTCAGATTTATCCTTACCACTTAAAAGTTTCAATTCTCTTAATCTAAATTTACCTTTTATTTTACTTTTTTTTTCGTATACCGCCTTTATTGCTTTAGTTGCTATAATTAATGCTTTTGCAAATTCTTTCTTGTATTTTATAGATTTCTTATAACTTAAAACATTAAAACGATCAAATTCAACAATTGCGATATGGCCGATGATGTCATATGATTTGGGGAGTAGATCAAATACATTTTGCGGTAATTTATCCTTTAAAATAATTTCAAGTGATTGTATTATTTTTTTTGATGAACTATAATTAGTTGTGGAAATAATTTCAAATCTGAAATTACTCTCACAGCTATCAGTCAACATTTCTAGAATGTCATTATTTTCTATTAGCGGAAAAAGCACAAAATCACTTTCTGATAAAATTTGTTTTCTCCTATCAATAACTTTTTCAAAATTATGTTTTTTCTTAACAAAGTTAAGAAATATTTGAGCATCTTGCTTTTTCACTTTTATATATCTCGTTTTTTCTTTAGATTTCATTATCTTTAGAGAACCTCATAACATCAAAAAGTATTGTAAATCTTTTTCCAGGGGTTTTAATCTTCTTAATAACATTACGATCCAACTCCTTAGAAGATTTAGAACATTTTATTAAGACTGTTCTATCACATATATAATCACTTTTACGAAAAACCAAATCTTTTTGGTTTGATAAGCATAAATCCTTACATCCAAATCCATAAAAAGATTCTGAAATATTATCTACTTTTATAATAACCTTAATTTTTGCTCCATTGCGTATTCTTCGTTTCAAATCATAATTTAAATCAGAACACGCTTTAGACGCATTAATTCCAAGGATACAAGTCCCTTTTCTTGTAAGAAAACTATCCTTTGTTATTTCTATTGTTGTATTATGAGTACAGCTAATATTATTATGACCGTAAGCATATATTTCTTCTATAAATGGCATAGTTAACTATTATTAGAAAGGAAATTAATTATTACATCAATATTAGGAGAAATTATTAAGTTTGATTTAAATATGGGTTTCAATATGCTTTTTAATCCATTTATGGGATTATATATTGGAAATCTGCATATCTCTTTAAATTGGTTAATATAAAATTCGGGGATAAGAATTGCACATTTTATATAATTCTTAGAATACTTTTTAAAGTACTTCAAACAAAATTTTAATGAATTTTGATAAATCATATCGTTTACTTTTGATGAATTAATTGATTCATATTGGCCCATTGGAAATGTATCTATTAATTCATATGGAACTATCCCGTAAATTCCGGTACAAAATACGATATGTATACTTTCTCTTTGAATCTCTCCATTGTTGTATATTTCCTTTAACCATTGTTTTATACTGGGAGAATTAGTTCCTTTAATATCCAGCTCTGGTAATATTATGAGATATTTGACTTCGCTCGGTACTCTATAATAATTCGCTAATCTTTTTATATATCTATAAATATTTGGCCTATACAGACTTTCAAAAGAATTATACAATCTCCCATGCTTTTTATATAATTTTTCATAAATTTCGAAGAATGATCTATTCTTCTTTATATATCTAGCAGCTTTTACTAAATTTGGATGATTTCTTATTCTCTGTTCGACAAGCTCCCATAGATTACCTTCTCGAATTGATTGTCGAATTGTACTTAACTCTGAAAAGGAAGTATATAAATTATGCATTGCTATTAGCTTTATTCTTATATTATTTTCGAAATTTTTTAATTCCTTTGGGGTATGATCAATACAAACAGGACAATGACAAGGAAATTCTTCTAATGCTTCAAGATTGTTCGTACCTGTTGATAATGAAAAGTAACGATTCTCCTTAGCATATAGAATATAGGCTGCAGAATCCATGAGGTCACATCCACATGCCACAGCAAGCGAGAAAAATTGAGGTAATCCTAACCCAAACATGTGTAATGGCTTATTTGAAGGAAGATATTTCTTTACTGTTAACAGTATCTTAAGAGTTAACTCAAATCTATAATCTAAGAATGCCTTTACTAGTCCTCCAATTGCGTATATATTGAATTCTAATTTACTCATCGTTAATGTGCATTTCTTCAACAAATCAAGATAATTTCCACCATGTATAGTACCGACCCAAGAGCAATTCGAGTTCTTTCTTCTTCTAATGTTATCTTTTGCTCTTTTTATTGTTAAATTTACTTTATATTCTGCAGTTTTATAATCATCAGTTAATTCTACTGGAACATCAAGTATTACCGGAAAATCAGAATTGATTTGTTCCTGAAAATTTTCAATTTCTTCAGCATTAATTTCAATATCATTATCACCATACATATATTGCTGGAAAGCTCCACTATCTGTTGCTATAAATCCATTAAAATTAAAAAAATTATGAACTCCTTTTACTATAATCTCATTTCTTAATTGTTTATTTTGATAAATAATATAAGCGTTAGTAAATAAACCCCTTATACCCATATTTGTTAGTTCTTTGGTTGATATTATATTTTTAAACGGATGAATGACTGGTAGAAGGTTTGGAGTAATTAATTCCTTATTATTTAAATTTATCCGCCCAATTCTGGCAAGTGCATCTACATCAATGACTTCAAATTCCAATAATTATCACACATAACATTTTGAAATTAATCAAAAAATTCATTCAAACGATTTTGTTGGAATAAATTTTCCAACCAATCAATTCTTCCTATTTGATATTGATCAATATTTTTTTCTTCTGTTATTATCTCAATCATAATTCTTGCGAGAGATTTTGTAGTTATATTTGTAGTATCAATTTCTAATAAGGGAATCTCTATATTTTTGTTGAGAAAGTAATTTACACAATTTCCAAGAATTTCAGATTGAATATTCTCAATAATTTTTCTTTCATTATAGCCTTTTTTTTTTAATCTTCTTAATAATACATCGGGGTGACATCTTAAGACTATAGCATAATCAATAAAATCACTTGGAATAATATCTGAAAAATGACCTTCAATTAATACAAAATCAATTTTTTCAGAAGCATAACTTTCAATTAATTTAAGAACATAGGCTATAAGATTATCTTCATTTATAACGAAAGTTTCCCTATTAGAATCAAATTTAACAAAAAGATCTTTTTGGATAACTAAATCGTTTAAAGAGATTACTTTTGCTTTAATTTTTCTCGATAATTCTTTAGATACTGCCGTTTTTCCCGTTCCCGGGGTTCCTGAGATTATTACAATTTTCATTTTTTAATTGACTATAAAAAATAATGATTTGAAAAAATCAAAATTAAATTTATTTTATTTTAAATCTCAATATTGTTTGTCCAGCAAATGTCTCGAAAAAGTTTGAAAGCGTATAATGGGAAAGGGGGGCTTCGAACCCCCGACCTCACGGTTATCAGCCGTGCGCTATACCAGGCTAAGCCACTCTCCCGTAATTTCGAAATTTAATTTTGTAGTTATTTTGGTTATTATCTCTAATATTATATTTTTAAAAAATTTTGTCTCCATACTCCTTAAATTTTAATAGCTAAAAATCCATTTTTTTAATTATAAAGTGATGAAGTAAATGAAATGACTAAAGTTTTAAATTATTCAATTACTGGATTAGAAGATTATACTATTAGTTTTGATTCTTATTGTTCTTCGTGTGATATACAACAATACTGTGAACATGGAAAACACAAAGCTTTTACTATCACTATTAAATGTAGTGATTTAAATAAGGCAAAAGAAAAAGTGAAGTTTGACCAACTTCAGAAATTACAAAAAAAAGAAGATGTATCAGTTAGCTATGAAGAATTGATAAAAAAAGTGAAAATTAATCTCCAAAATATCTTTAGTCAGATATGGAAAGAAAAAATTAAAACTCAAAAAGAAATACTTCGATGCATGGATTCTCGAAAAAGAGATCCAATACTAGTAGCTCAGCAGGGTCAAGATTGGTGGCAGGACTTTAATATCACTATGAAAGAAATTAATCAAGAATGTGAAAAAATTTAATAATCTCATAGAAAGAACTAAAATGCTCTTTATTTTTAAATATTTATTTAGAAGAAAATAGATGATTTTTAATCAATTTTTTTTAGAGAGATTTTCAAATTTTTGCAATCTATTTTTACCCCTTATATTTGTCAGTTTAAAATATTCTCTAGGGCTTATTTTAATATTTCTTGGTATTCTTTTTCTTTTAAGTTTAAGAGGTATTTATTTTAAAAGAAAAGCTATGGAATTAGATCGCAATAATAGTAACTTAAAAAGGATTAAAGTGATTTTAGGTTCAATATATATCATAGTAGGTTTTGGGATTACTTTTGATTATTTAATTTATCTCTTAATTTGGATTTTTCATCCTTTCAAAAGCTTAATTCTTATTATTTTGGAAAACTTAATAGAAGATTTTCATTCTTTAAGCGAGATTTTTCATCCTTTTCTAGCTTTAGGATCTTTTATAGCTATTTTACAGTGTATTTTTAGTTTATTTTATTTTATAAATAATAGAAATGTCATTAATAAACCCCATAATTCGGCTTATGTGTTATTTTGTTCAGTTTTAGAAATAGTACTTTTTGGATTTGAGTGTCTATCCTATTTTTTATTATAATTTTATCAAATTCTGAAAATATATTCCTACAATCGAAAGATTTATATATTTAAATTAAATTAAATTAATTTGCATTCGCTATAAAAAATATATGCTTCAGTCACAAAGTATTTGTAATATTTTATAGTTTTATTCACGTATCTCACAAGGGTTTTTAGTTGTTTCAATAATCAAGTTTAATTAGTTTAATTAAAATTATATTATGGTTTGAAAAATGGAAGTAAAAATAGAATTTTCATCTTTATCAAGTTTATGTCCTGAATGTGGAGGAAAAGCAATTCCAATTCAAGAAAAAGGGGAAATTGTCTGCAGTCAATGTGGTTTAGTTATAAGTGAAAGAATATTAGATATATCTCACACTGATAAAAGAGCATTTACTAAACAAGAAAAAGACAAGCGAGAAAGGACTGGATCTCCAATTTCAATTTTATTACCTGATATGGGATTAAGCACAATTATCGATAAATCAAATATTAAGAGCCCCGATTTAAAAAGGGCAGCAAAATGGAACTCAAGAATGACATGGGATAAGAGGAATATGCTAATTGCTACGACAGAATTGAAAAGGATAGCAAGTAATCTAAATTTACCTAATCATGTTAAAAAAGCCGCCATAAGGTTATATATTGAAGCTTTTAAGAAAAAACTATTGCGTGGCAGATCAATAAATGGTATGGTTGCTGCGTGTTTATATTTTGCATGTAGAGAAAGAAAAATTCCAAGAACATTGCAAGAAATTTTGGATGAAACCGCTATTAATGCTAAAAATGTAAGGAGATGTTATAGGACGCTTATTAGGGAATTAAACTTAAAAGCTCCATCTACAGACCCAATTTCACTAGTACCTAGATTCGTAGCAGAATTAGGGTTAGATACTGAAGCAGAAAATTCATCTATAAACGTCCTAAATAAATTTATTTCAAAATTTTCCACAAGTGGGAAAGATCCTAAGGGTTTATGTGCAGGAGCATTGTATTTAGTTTGTAAAAAGCAACAAAGGAGAATTTCCCAAAAGGAAATTGCTAATATAGTCGGAGTAACAGAAGTGACTCTCCGTTCTAGATATAAAGAATTGATAACTAAGCTTAAAATTGAATTATAATCTTTTTTATTTATTAAATTTCTTTTTTTAATATAATTCTTACAAAATCTGGATAACTTAGTACATAACTCTGAGCATTTGGAAGTTGATTTTTTATTTTTATGAATAGTTGAGAATAGTGTTCCGCACGTTCTTTCTGTTTTAAAACATCATTACGGGTTTGTTCTCTAATGGGTTCAACAGGTATCCCTTTTAAAACTGATCTGGCGGGTATTGTTAGTCCGGGGGGGACTTGACTTTTGTTTAAAATGATTGAACCTTCACCCACAGAACTTTCTTCATAAATTAAGGTACCTTCCATAACTTGGACATAATCTTCCATAAAACATCCCAAAATTGTGACACCCGATTCAATAATGCAATAACGTCCGATATGAATCGCACTTTTTTGTGAACGTGTAAAAAGCATAACCCCATCAAAAATTGTAGTGTATTCTCCAATGTTAATTTGGGAATTTTCAGCTCTTATAATAGAACCTGGCCAAATAATTGCATTATCATTTACTCTTACATCCCCTATTAACGTTGATAGAGGGGAAACATAAGCATTTTTGCTAATTTTTGGTTCTTTACCATTATATTCAAGAATTACCATGATTTCATTCAATAATTCCTTTATTTTAATTCTTTAAATAGATATAAAAATTATTAGCCACTTTTATTAATTTTTATATGTTTTTAATGAATCTTTAGTTTTAATAAATATAAATTTTTATTAAACTATAACACTACTTATATACTTTTAAAGGATTTTTAGTATTAAAGAAAAAAAATTCTTCATAAGGATATTGTAAGCTTAGGAAATTATATAATTTCCTCAATGCTAGGATCTTACATCTATAAAGAGATATCTCAATTAAGCAGATTCCAATTTCTTTAGCATAATTAGCGATATTATGAAATATTTTTCCTGAAATGATGCAATCAGAACCTTGCTTTGCTAATTTCTTTAAATATTCAATCTTTAAAGGTTCTCCACCAATAATACAGATTTTTTCAATTGTTCTATTTAAATCACCTACATAGGAAATATTGTTTATATCTAGGTTTGATTTTATTCTAATAATCAAGTCTTCTAAATTTAATGATTTTTTATCATGGGGATATCTATTAGGAAAACAAATTCTTCCTATTGGAATAAAATTCTCATTTGTATTTCTTATCATGAAAGGTTTATCTAATTTTAAGTATAAAGCCTCCATAATCGTATCTGAGATACCTCCGTTAGCTGCAATGAAAGTTTTATTTAATACAAAAATGTGGATTGGAAATTTTGAAAGTAAAGTTAATTTATTTATTAATTCAGTATTAAATTTTGTTATTGGTTTATTTATTAATCCGTGGGCGGAAATTATAAGATTAATTTTATTTTTTATAGCAAAATGTATTGATTCTAAATTTAAGTCAATAGTAATCATAATTCTTCTAATTATTTTCTCATTTGATATTCTACCATAATGTATACCATATATTTCTGAGTTTAATTTATAGATTTTCGGCGAAATTTCTTTTTCCAATAAATTCTTAATTTCATTTAAAAACATTGCTAGAAAAGATATGTGTTAATTATTAAACAAGTGTAATCATTACTAAAAAAATAAAAGTGTGTGAAAATTTTTTATGTTTCAAAAAATTCATTTAGAATTAAATATAATTAAAAGGTATTATATTATCGATGTGAGATTATATGAGGGATGATAATTGTATTTTTTGCCGGATCATAGAAAGAAAAATTGATTCAAAAATAATTTTTGAAAATGATAAAGTCATGACTTTTTTGGATATTTTTCCCGTCTCAAGAGGACATATGATTATTATTCCTAAAAATCATTTTCTAAATTTAGAAGATATCCCAGATGATGATCTTGCTGAAGTTTTTAAGATTGTTAAGAAAATGGCAAAGTTAATCCATAAAAAATTGAATCTTGACGGATATAATATATTACAAAACAATTTTACTGCTGCTGGTCAAGTTATTAACCATTTCCATGTTCATATAATTCCTAGAAGTATTAATGATAATAGGTTCAAATTAAAAATTCCTAGAATTCAAGCAAATGATAAAGAACTCAATAACACATTAGAACTATTAAAGGGATGATGTTGGAAAAACTGTTCTGTTTAAAAACCTAGATTACAAATAAGGATCAAAATTCTTAATTGTGTTAAGATTTGACTATTAAAAGTATATATAAAAAAATTAAGAAAAATGTAAAAAACTTTTTTTTGGACGAGCAAGGTGGAAATCTTGTTGAATACGCATTACTTATAGGTTTTGCATTGTTTATATTTTTTATTTTAGTTGGAGTAATAACATCATTACTAGATTGGACTCTAGGTTTATCGAATGATTTCTTTCAATTAATTGGTGGAATTATTTTTTAGGAATTTCAAATAAGCTAAAATCTGGCTTTTAATCTGAATTACTAATAACTGAATTCTCAATAATTTGAATTTTATACTTTTCTCTCCAAATATGGATTGTGTTAAAAATAAATTTCTTACTTACCCCAAGAAATTCTATAAAATCTTCTATTGGTACCTTATTCGCGCCTTTAAACAAATTTGTGATTTTTTGTTTAATAGTTTTTTCATCAGGAGGATATAACTCTCTTTTTTTAATAATTAATCTATTTAGAACATCATCAAATTTTCCGTAATCAAAAAAATGTTCAACTATTTTACTTATTACCGCTGCTGGAGTATTACCAAATACACCAACTAACTCTTTTACTCGATCCATGCTTATTTTACTAAGTGTAACTGTTGTTCTGGAAGTTTCAGTCATAGTTATCTTTGAAATAAATTTTTAGTAGCAAATTTAACATTATTTTTGTCGTTAATAAATTTATGCTTTTTGATGTTAATATGTCATAAATATGCATCTTTATATATGATTTGTGTTTATATTATATTATTAGGATATCTTTCGATATTTAGTTAAAAATGTCGAAAAATTGTCGAAATATTTATCATCATCAAGTTAAGTTATAAATTTTAGTGGAGGAATGAAATATGGCTGATAAATTAGTAAATTTTGAAAATATTGAATTAAAAATCTATTTAACTCCTATACAAAATAGTTTAATTAAAATTCTTAGAAAATTTGGTCCATCTACTAGAAAAGATTTAGTTAATGAATTGGATACTCCGAGAACTACAATATATGACAATTTATTGAAACTACAAAAAAGAAAGCTTATAGAGAAATTCTCTAGAAATAATGGAAAACGAGGCAGGCCTTTAATTTTCTGGAAATTAAAAGACTAGTTTAAATAATTAACCCAATGATAAAATATTATATACAGTTCTATTTCCACTGGAAATAATATTATAAAATGTATATTTGTATAAAATAAGAAATAATTATAATATGGACCCCAGTTTAATATTATTTAATTATTTATATATTATTTTATTAAGGTTTTAATTACAACAATTCATTCCTAAAAATAAAGCTCAAATCATTTCCAGTGGAAATTTAGGAGTATAAAGATAATATACCTACTATAATTCTATATTTAATTTTGTTAATTGGGAATATAATAATATTCATTTATTCTTTTTTGATATTGATCTTTACTACTACCTAATTTATTTACTCGAGGTCTTTTAGTAATAGAATCTCTACGGAAAGTAATTCCCATAATCCTCAAAAATGTGTTAAAACCATCTCTTAAATTTAGTGGGGGTAAAGCTTTTCCTTTAATTCCAGGAGTTCCTTCAAAAACTAAAATTGAATCTGCTATAAAATCTTGAGTTATTATATCATGTTCAACCACGAAGGCTGCTTTTTTCAATTCTTCTATTGATTTTCTCAGAAGTTGGGCAACTTGAAGCCTCATTTCTACATCTAAAAATGCAGAAGGTTCATCTAATAAATAAATATTTGCTTTATTAGTTAAGCAATCTGCTATTGCTACCCTTTGTAGTTCACCCCCACTTAATTCTGAAATATTTCTTTCTCTAATACTTTCGAGATTTAAATTTGTTAAAAGTCTTTTTTTATAAGATTGGCTGAAATGAGGGGATAATTTAATTTTATTTATTAGATCAGATACTTGCTTAAACTGCTCAATTTTAATATATTGAGGTTTTATAGATACTTTTAATTTATTATTAATGTCCCTAGTCCCATTTTTTGAGTTTATCTCGCTCGCTATTGAATTTATAAAAGTAGTCTTACCAATTCCATTAGGTCCTAGTATACCTATTATTTCTCCTGCATGGATTTCACTTCCTGAAACCAATAAGTTAAAATCTCCTAATTCTTTCTCAAAATCCTCATAAGAATAAATAATTTCGCCTGTATCAAATAATGTATCTAAAGGAGGCCTTTCATGGAATTGAACACCCTTTTCCCTAATTCTAACGTTTTCATCTTTAATATAACCATTTAAATATATATTTATCCCTACTCTTACCCCCTGAGGATGAGAAATTATACCATATACTCCTGGTTCACCATAAAATAAAGAAATATAATCACTCAAATAATCTAAAATGGCTAGATCATGTTCCACTACTATAATAGTTTTATTTTCTAGTGTTAATGACCTAATTAATTTTGCCATGTTTATTCTCTCACTTACATCTAAATAAGAACTTGGTTCATCAATTAGATATACATCCCCATTTTTTAAATAAGCAGCAGCAATAGCTACTCTCTGTAATTCACCACCAGATAGTACATTAATATCTCTCTCTAGGATTTCAGATAAATTTAATTTTACTGAGATAGAATCTAATTTATCTTCTTCGTCATTTTTTTTTAGTAAATCATAAACTTTTCCAGAAATAAATTTTGGAATAGTGGTTATATTTTGCGGTTTGTGGATTATTTTTATCTTCTTATCCTTTAAGTCAAGAAAATATTGTTGTAATTCAGATCCCTTAAAAAAGTTAATTATATCATTATCATTAGGAATTTCCTCTTCAAACTTCCCCAGATTAATCTTAAGATCACCTGATAAAATTTTTAACATAGTACTCTTTCCAATTCCATTCTGTCCAATTAAACCTAATACTTTTCCTTTTTTTGGAATTGCCATTCTAAAAAGTGAGAATTGATCTGGACCGTACCGATATATAATTTGATTTTTTAAGGGATCAGGTAAATTTACTATGCTTATAGCATTAAAAGGACATTTTTTTATACAAATCCCACACCCAGTACATAGACTTTCTGTGATTTCTACATACTTTCCATTTGGGTTTAATACGATAGTCTTATCACCAGTTCTCACTCTAGGACAATATTTAATACATGGTTTTTCACCAAATGGACTACACTTATCAGGTTTACATCGATCTTTATTTAGAACAGCAATCCTCATGTCTTTTCACCACATATTAAAATGAAAAATGATAAATAATTTTTATCATTAAATCATTAAAGAAAAAAGCGCAATAAGTGAACAAAATTGAGTAAAGATTTTTCTACTTTTTGGCTAGAGGAGATAGTAGAGAAAATCTCAAAGAGAAAACCAAAAAAAATAACTTTATCAACCGGAAAAACTCCCTCAGGACACATTCATATAGGTATATTAAGAGAATTAATCATATGTGATGCTTTAAGGAGAGTTTTTGAAGAACAAGGAAATATTGTAAATTTCTATTTATTTATAGATGATTTCGACGCAGCCAAGCGTTTTCCAGACTATATTGAAAAAGTTTTCCAAGAAAAACACCTAGGGAAACCATTTGCTTTAATACCCTGCCCTTTTAAAGATTGTGGTTGTGAAAGCTACGCAGCTCACTTTGGAAATGAATTAATTTCCACATTCCAAGATTTTGGTATTGAAAATACTATCATTTGGACGTTCAATTTATACCAAGAAAGGAGAATGCAAGAAAAAGTAAAAATTGCCCTTGATAATACAGACTTGATTAAAAATATCTTAAAAAAGTATATTTTACCTACTTTAGATAATAAAAGATCGAAAGAATTTATAGAAATGCAAAAGGCTTGGATGCCTGTTATGGTTTTATGTGAAAATTGTAGTAAACTTCAGAAAAGAAATGATGATGGTTCTATTATACCCAATAGAGTATTATCTTACTTTAAAGAAAAAGAAGAAGTTACTTATGAATGTCCAGCTTGCAATCATAAAGGAAAAGTATCTATTTATAGTGGAAAATTGAAATTGAATTGGCGTATAGATTGGCCTGCAAAATGGACAATTTTCAATACTACATGTGAGCCAGCAGGTAAAGACCATAGTGTAAAAGGAGGAGCCTATGACACAGGCTTAGAAATCTGTAAAAAAGTTTTTGGCTATAAGGGACCAATTACGCTTCCATATGAATGGCTTAGGTTGGGAGAACAAGATATGAAAACATCAAAAGGAATAATATTCACTCCAAAAAGATATTTGAATTTAGCAGATCCTGAAATTTATAGAATGTTAATTTTAAGAACAAATCCAATGAAGCATATTTCATTACGTATTGAAGAAATTCCTCAATATCATGATTATTACGATAATATGGAGGATATTTATTATAAATACAAGGAAGCTGAATCAGAACAAGAATTAGAATTATTTCTTTATTTATATCCATTAACCAAAATAAATGGAGTTCCAGAAACGAAACCTATAAAAATACCATTCAAATTTTTAACATTTTTAGCTCAAATTCAAAATCTCCTCTCCTTAGAAAAACTCTATGAGAAAGCGATTCAAGTTATAAAATGTAAAGAACAAGACCTCTCTTTTGAGGAATTTAAATTTATTTTAAAAAGAACAGAGAATTGGTTAAATGAAGTGAAACAGATTATTGAAGCCATAAAAGATGTTAAAAAAGAAAAATCTATTCTAAATAAAATAGAGATTTTTACCATACCAGAAAAAATAGATAAGGAAGTAATAGAAAAATTAGACAAAACGCAAATTAAAGGTCTTTCTCTGTTCAGTGAATTTATTATGCATGATATAACTTTAGAGCCTAATATAATACAGAACAAAATTTTTACTATTGCAAAAGAAGAATTAGAAATTCCCCCAAAAAGATTATTTGAAGCATTATACATTATAATACTTGGAAAAAAATCGGGACCCCGTTTAGGACCTTTTATAGCTATGCTGGATAAAGATTGGCTTCTAACGAGATTAAATCAAGTGTTAGATTAAAATCTATAAAGTATTTAACTAGATTCTTCTTTTTCTTTTTTATCTCTTCTAAACCTAAACCATTTTCTTTTCTTCTTCTCTTTCAGTTTATTATAACAATCCGAACAATAATTATAAGCTTCTTCAATTAATTGTCCGCATCTTTTGCAATGCTTATGAGGATAAATATAATCTTCTGCTTGCTTTTTATATCGGTCGAATTTACTCAAGACATTTCACCTAATTTAATAATTATAAAAGTATATTTTTAATATGTTATAATTCTTTTACTCCATCCTGTGAAATCTTAATTCTAAAAAATTCCGCATTTTTGAAATCCTCTAAAATAGTTGGATTATATTCTGGGAATTTGAGTTTAAATAATTCTTTATCATTTATCAAATTTTTTAATTTTCCTTTCCATTTTAGCATTATATCCTCAATTTTATCGATGTTAACTAAGGCAAATACAGATCCGCCCCCACCAGCACCAGTCAGTTTTACAGCGTATACATCCGGATGGTCTTCAATAAGTTTTATAAGAAGATTATTTGCTAATCCTATTCCATGTTTAAACCCAGCGTAATGCATTACCTCATTCATTATTTGATTATTCTTTTTAAAAAATTTACCAAGTAAATTCCAATCATGTTTCATTAAAGCAAACCTAGATTTCCAAGCTAATTTTGCCATCTTTTTATATCTATTTAAAATATTTAAATCTTTCTCTAAATATAATTTTCTTAATTTTTTATGTACATTTCCACTATCATGTAAAACTCCGGAATAACATACAATTATCGGTAAATTCTTAATATTATAAATTTTATCAATTCTATCATAAATTGCTATTGGTTCCATTGAAATTTTTCTATGTAATAATTTTCCAGAATAAGAACAGAAACCTAGACCTCCCCTACAAATAGTATATCGATCAGAATAACCAGCCGTAATCTTTAAATCCTCATCCTCCACTTTTGTAGCTAATTCCGCGATTATATCCTTGTTGATTGGTAATTCTTTGTTTTTAAAATATGAAAAGTTATTATATACGTTGAAATATTTAGCAAATGCATAAAGAATAGCAATGATTATTGATGCACTCCCCCCTAATCCACTTTGGCGAGGTATTGTTGAAATAATCCCAACTTCTATATTTTTCTCTTTATATTTTTTCCAAAAGAAAGAGTTTGTTCTTGAAAAGCGGTAAATACTAGCATAGACTAACTTTGCTAATGAATTCTTGCCTTTTTTTAGCATTTTTTTGTTTTTAATTAATATATTTTTATATTCTACCTTAAAATCAATCTGTTCACCAGATTTTACTATTTTATAAAATATAAATCTACTATCTCCTTGAATTTCTTTTATATAAACGAATGTTGATAAGGGATTTTTATAACCATTTATTGCTACTGAGGGCATCCAAAAGTCACCCTCAACAGCATCTAAAGGATTTATTAGATTAACTCTTGATGGTGCTTGAATTATTATACTTGGATCAAAACTTTTGATGAATTTAATTATTTTATTTAGCAATTCTATTACCATTTAAAGCCTTTTTATTAATTAAAAAGAACATTATGATTTTAAAAATTTTATTTCAGTAAATTTCAACATATCTTTATAGTTTTTATAAAAAAAATCTAAGTTTTTATAATTTCACTTAAAAATGAATATGAAATGCCCAAAAAAGGTAAGTTTAAATTATTATCGTATTTAATTGAAGATTCTTTAATCTATTATAAGAGTCTTAATAAAAGTGAAAAGTTATTTGCTTTTAGTATTTTTAAAGTTTCTAATCTTAATCAAATAATTTTAATTCTAAATGAAATTTTGAAAAAAAGATTTTTTTACTACTATTCTATACAAATTAACATACTAAATCAAGATATAGAAGTAATTCTTTGTTTTAGAGCTAATGAAAAAAATCAAATTATCGAATTATTTGGATTAGCTTCTCATAAACTAATTGAATATGATCACTCAATTCAATTTTTAAAAAAAAAGAAACTAGAAGGTAATTTTATAAATATTTTTGTAAAAAATTTTGATTCAGATAGTCGAATTTATAAGAAAACTGAATCTATAATAATAAAAAATCATTCTCACGAGAAAGTTTTGGAGTTCTATGACATATTAATTAAAGGTTATGAGAGTCAAAACCAAATTTTGATCCATTTGATGAATTTCATAAAAAATCTTAAACAAAACGGATATTTAATATTAAATTTTAAAATTATGGATAATCAACCAGCTTTGAATACATATTTCATTCGTATTATAGAAAGTCACCCAGTAAATCATATGAATTTTGTCGAAGATGTTAATAGTTTTTTCCACTTCAATGTATTAAGTAAATCCAATATAAATTTAGCAAAGATATATCGAATACTATGGAGATTAAACTTAACAAAAGAGTTTTCTCCATTTAATAAGGTTGATACGACTTTAGTAATTGGAAATAAAAGAAATAATATTCCAGAATTTAATTTGAAATTTGAAGAAATATTAAAATCAAATCAAATTGAATTCCAAAGGTTAAATCAAAACTTAATATTCATAGAACAAAAAATAGTTTTTATAACGCTTATAAAATTAAACTTTAAATTGATTTTAAAAATATTTAAAAGATTTTTTTCTAAATATTTAATTTACTTATTAATATTAGATGAGAATGAATATCAAAAATTATTAAAAGTTGATAAAGTAAGATTATTGAAAGATGTAATAATTTTAAATTATAAAGATTTTAAAAACCTTGATTTTAAAGAATTTAAAATTGATAAAAAATTAAAAAATCCCTAATTCAATTGCTATATCTTGAGCAGAATAATCTGGATGTAATTTTATAAAAGCTTTTTTCTCTCCTTTTGAAGAAATTAAAGTGTTGACTCCTATTACTTTAACATTATGGATATTTTCAATCGCTCTTTTAATTTGAATTTTATTAGCTGATTTATTTACAATAAATACTAATTTATTCTCTCTTTCAATTAAGTCAAAAGTTTTTTCTGTTATTAAAGGTCTTTTAATTATTTTATAGAATCTTTCCATAATAGCTTTACCCCTCGAATTTATTTAATTCATTAAATGATGATTGTGTCCATAAAACCAATCTTCCCGGTAATCCTCCTGGAGCTAAATCATCAATCGAAAGATTTTCAATGTTTACAATGTCAATTCCTGCGATATTTCTTGCTGCCTTTACAATTCCAAAATCCTCTTTAATTACAATTAGTATTCCTTTTTTCCTTTTATACTTCCGTCCCCTTCTCTTGCCTTTTCCAGCTCTAATCTTTTTAGATTTTCTAATTTTGAGTAAATCTTTTTTTAAACCTAAATCACAGAGAACTGAATAGATTGCATTAGTTTTTTTGATTGTTTGAATCTTATCATCCACTACCAATGGGATTTCAGGGAGTTCATCAATAATATGACCTCTTTTTTTAATCCAAGTTTTATCAGCAGAAGCAGAAATAGCAGAAATAATTGAGAGTTTTTTTGTTTTCTTGTTTATCTTTTTTTCTATTTTTTTCTCTGCTTTAATGGGATGAGTTCTCCTCCCTCCTTTTGCAAAAGGAACTCTTCCGACATTACGAGCTGTAGAAAATCCAGAACCCTTTATTCTTGGAGCTCTAGACAAAGCATGCCCAGTTCCCCAACTTTCAGAAGTATTTCTTAATCCAGCTTTTTTATCTCTTCCTTGAATTTGTTTTTTCCTACTAACTAAGATTTCATTTGCTTGCTTCATTAAATCATATCTTGGCTTATAAGTAAAGATCTTAGGAATATCGATTAATGCTTTCTTATTTCCATCCAAATTATATACATTTATTTTTTCCATAATATCACGTATTTTTTAAAAGTTATCTCTTTTGTTGACTTTCACGGCTTATAAAAGTAATTTCCGGGGTTTTAACAGTAAAGGATTTTAATGGTCTAATTGTTTTCCTTATCCGTATTAAACGTTTCTTAGGGCCGGGAATAGAACCTGAAAGTAACAAATAATCCCCCTTTACTTTACCATATCTAATATATCCCCCCTTTGGATTGATTTCTTCTTCATTTTCACCTATCAGCATGATTCTTTTGTGGTATTCAGTCCTCTGATGATATCCTAATTGGCCGGGTCTAGGAACCGTGTAAAGAACTCTGGCAGGGTGCCACGGACCGATACAAGCAACCGCTCTTCTTATTTTACTATTTTTTCGTGTTAAAATCTTAATACCAAATCGTTTTACTGGTCCTTGAAAACCTTTTCCTTTTGTAACTGCGATAATATCTACCAGTTCCCCTTCCTCTAAAACCTCACGAGCTCTGATTTCTTTACCGAGATTCGATAGAGCAAATTTAAATTCTTCTTTAGGATTACCTATTGAATTTATTTTGATCTCTATTATATCAGGTTTCTTTCTTGGTAATGAAGTGAGGTAAGGTTGAGTTTGAAAAATTCCCCTTATTTCGCTATATTCATTTACACTTTCCATTAACCTTTTTTTAATTTTTTTAAAATCATATTTTTCAAAATTCGGGGTTTTGATTTTACGTTTAAGGTGTTGATTTATTTCTTTTGTATATATCTCTCCAATAACATACTTCCCATATTCATCTTCATTATAAATTCTTACACCAATAAGTATTAAGGGAGGTATTTCGATTACAGTAACAGGTTTCATTAATTCTTTACCAAAATAAGGACTATCTTTTTGGTCTTCAATATAAGTTATATGTGTCATACCTGCTTTAAAACCAGCAAATCCAAGAAAATTTAAATTTTCTGGGATATCTAACCAATGTCTTATTCTACCTTTATTATTAGATGCTCTTTTTCTAGGCAGAAATGCTAATGAACCGTGTCGTGGAGCATGTTTTTTTCGATGTCCCATTTGTATTCACTTTGCTTTTGAAAATCCTAATTGTGCAAAATAAAAAAAGTTTATGTATAATGATTACCAAATCTCTAAAGTAATAGTATTAAAAAGGGGGCAATTTTTATTAAACTTTTTAAAATAATTAATAAATGTCACTAAAGCTAAAAGACCAGATTTACTTTCAAGAAAGAGAAAATATCGAAGGTAAAAAAGAAGTAATTTTAACTTTAAATTGTAATAAATGTAGGAACTTAAATTTACAGAAATTTGATAATGATAAATGCCTTTCATGCTTTTTGAATTCATTGTACTTATTTAGGAACGCAAAATTTGACTATATATCTTTCGATATAGACAATAATGAAATTAAATCCCATAATTGCATTCCATTATTAAATTATTTTAAGCATTTGGAAAGAATTAAAAATATTTTTCAAAAAATAGGAAGATTAAGGCAAAAGAAGTGCGTATACAAAGGATTTCAGTGTAAAGTATTCAATCATGAATTTTTTAATAGTTCAATAGGAGGAGATGAATATAATAATCCAATCTTTATCTATGAATTTATTAGAAATAAATTAGATTACTTTAAAACAGATTTAATATATGATTCGGTTTGTAGTAAATGTGTAAAATCTCATAAATTTCTATATAATTCACTTTTGAAATTTTTAAAAGAATTTCAACTTATCAAAGATTATCTAAATCACCAGAAAGAAAAGAATTTCTCTGAAAATGATTCAAACTTTTTTGAAGACTATTTTTCTAGATTTCAATTAGATATGACTCAACCTAAATCTTCCAAAGATATACAATTCATCAATAATCGAAATCTTATAGAAGTATACAAAATCGGGCAAAATGACTTATTTAAAATTCTAATTTATAAAATCCCTAATGAGTTTGAGAGTTTTTATGACGTACAATTACCTTTTAAATCAAAATCTGATCAAATCTATTTTTCAAAAATTATAAATGATGTAGAAAAAAATTTAGACCTACTTAAGATTGATAAAATAATTTCCTTAGAAAGTTTGATTAGATTGTATAAAATTGAAGCATTGCGATATATAAATTTAAAATATAAATTTAATCAGAATAAAATGAGAAAAATTGCATTTTTAGCAGCTCTACAAAAGTTAAACCTCAAAAAATTATTTCCTTTATTATTAGATGATAATATTGAAGAAATCTTTCTAGATTCCCCAAATGATAAGTTATATCTCAACCATCAAAAGTATGGGCGTTGTAGAACAGATAAAAAATTTAATTTAAAAGAGATAGATAGAATTAAAACATTATTAAGAATATACAGTGGTAAAACAGTAGATTATATAAATCCAAGTATAAAACTGGTCTTAAAAAATAAATATTTTTATTGTAGGTTTGCTATTGATACTGAACCTGTTAATTTAAATAAATTCTCTTTAGATATAAGGAAATTAAATAAGAATGTCTTTACAATTCAAGATTTATTAAAAAATGAAACATTAAATCCCATTACAGCTGCTTACTTATACTTTAACATTTTAAGAAGGGTCAACATTACTGTTACTGGTGAAACAAACACAGGAAAGACAACTCTAATAAATGCTTTAGACTTACTCGTCCCAAAGGAATTTAGAAAATTATATGTGGAATCAATAACCGAATCATTAAATCAGTCAAAATTCGAAAGACACCAATTAAAATACAAAGTAGATCCCTTAGAAGATTCAAACAAACAAAAGTTCTCTAAGCAAAATCAGATTAAGAAATTATTACATCGGACACCAGATATTATATATCTAGGAGAAATACTCGCAAAAGAAGAAGCCGAAGCAATGTTTCATTGCTTAGCTGCGGGATTAAAAGGATTCCAAACGATACATTCAAATAATCTTGATTCATTGATGAATAGATTATTGTATCATTTTGAAATAAATATATCCTGTTTAAGGGATTTGGATATTCTAATTTTAATGAATAGAACACGCGAAAAAAGAAAAATTATTTCCATTTCAGAAATTAATCATGACATTAAACAATCGAATAGTATTTATCGGCAAATAATTGAATATAACCCTGACTCTGATAAGTGGAATTTATTGACTGATCTATTTAATACAAAATCTATTAAAAAAATAAGAAAAATTGAAGCTATTAATGAACAAGAATTTTACATGTATATTCAAATTTATGAAGATATATTCAACTTTTTGCTCAGATCTCATAAAATCTTCTTAGAAGATTTAGTTGCTTTTTTTGATAAAATTTCTTATTTCTCATTTATATCGTTAAAAGAGCTTGAAAATTTCTGGTTTTCATGGAAGCAGAGTTGGAGTTTAAATTCTTAATTTATAATAAATCATTATGACAAATTTATTAGAAAAAGCTTTATTAACAGCTTTTGGAATTTTTACATTAGTCATATTCATCTCCCTAATTTCTCCCTTTTGGGATCAAATTATTGATTATAGAGGAAATCTTGAAAATGAATATGAACTTTATTCAAATGTTATCAATGAATTTGATCAAGGGATCCTATTCATAATTGAAAACCCAAATGAAATTTATCAAAAAAATATATACTATCCTGAAAAACTAAATATATCTACTGATGGTTTTTATATCAAGTATGAATATCTAGTAAAAAATATACCTTCTTATAATATATATCAATATGATGGGCAATTTTTGCCAGCAGAGTTTAAGGATTTACCTTCTCATATTTACATTTTAAAGATTTTTTATCATTCAGATTTGATAGAAATTAAGTTATTTTAAATTTTTATATATCGTGATTTTTATGAAAAATAATGGAAGATATATTACCTTTTGTCGTAGTTTCCATAATTTTAAAGTACCAAAAATAAAATTTAGAGAATATAGGGACCATTATAAGGTTATATTTAGAAGATATTATAAAATAGAACAAGATGATATCGATAAAGCAACATTCATAATATTTCTAATCAGTTTCATGATTTTATTCTTACCTTCACTAACTTATTTTAATCTACATATCATTATTATTCTCTCTTATTCGTTTATTATATCAATTTTTTTAGCTTATATTTTTAATATAAGGCTATATAAAGTCGTTTATAAAGATGAGATTAAAATAAATGCATTATTATACTTGGTTAAGATCTACTTTTCGATATTGCAAAAATCGTTATCTAATGATTCTGATTTAGCCTTAATATTCATTAAACTAATAAAAGATTATAATCTCCCCATCTCAAAAACTTTTGAAAATATTATAAAAAGAATTCAAGAAGGTTATAATCCAGAAAAAGAATTAATTAATTTTGTGAGCCCCTCTGAAGATTTTAATAAATTTTTAAAGGAATTGATTGCAGATAATTTTAAAACCAAATATGACTTTGATAAAAGTAATACTTATTCCTTAGAAAATAAATTTAAAGTTTACTTAAAGCAAATTGATACAAGATTAAGTATTATTTTCTTTACAGGTCTATTTACTCCCCTAGGATTGGGATTTTTAATCCTATTCAACACAATTAATTTATATATTTTACTTATACTAATTCCATTATTCTTTATTCTGCAAAGAATATTGTTTAAAAAATTTATTAAAAGTGATATCTTTTTACTAGGTTTACTAAATAATTATTCTAAAAAAGAAAAGAAAAATTTTGAAGATTTTCTCTCATTTCTTAAATCTTTCGCAATAAAATTACAGAATAATATTTCTCCTGAAAAAGCGTTAATTAATTCATATATTTTTCATAAAGATAAATTGACCCAAATAAATAAATCACTCCAAAATCAAGTAAATCGTCTATTAAATTTCACTTGCTCGTTTAATGAAATGATGGAATTTTTACAATATGAATTAAAATCTTTTCGTTATTGGATAAT
>JBHLPZ010000017.1:0-28975 GCA_048885325.1 Candidatus Odinarchaeota archaeon | reverse complement strand
CTACTATGTTTATCTTTATAATATTATGGTTAATATTCTGGAAAACATGGCGCTCTCTTAGCTCTATAAAAGTGGAGGTGTAAATGGAGGATTAAATTTTTTGACCTTATAATCAACCTAAATTATTTTATTAAAAAAATAGTAGAAGAAACATTATATAGAATGTAAGGGAATATCTTCTATAGTAATATTGTTGACTTTTTGTATCGATAAAAACTTATTTTTTATCAATTCTGCATTTAGATGACCAGATTCAAAGGTGTCTCCAATTAGGTACGTTTCATAAAAGCATTTCTCTAGCTCATAACAAATACCAGTTGTATGTAGTATATCTTTACTTAAATTTAGTTCACTTAATACTTCTGAAATACCTTTAACAATTTCTGGGGAAAATTCTTCTAATTTTATTAGTATTTTCTTAATTAGTTTAGTATTTGTAGGAAAACAACTTACTTTAATAACATCTTCTCGGGATATAAAAATTAATAAATAGTAAGGTGAATCAATAATTTCTTCTTTTACTTCGTCAGGAAAAATAGTTAATTTCAAATCTCCCTTTGTTATAATTAAACCCAATGAAATTTTGTTTTTTTCTTTTCCCTCAGTGTTCTTAGCAACCATATCCATCAAAAAATCCTAAGTAATTAAAAATATATGTCTAATAATAAAATTTGTTTGTTTTTAATATTTATTTTTTTTTTAATTTAATCCATACATTTTAAAATTTGTAAATAAGTATGTAATTAAAAAGGAATTGAGTAAAGATAAAAAGATATAATCTGGATATTACAAAGATAATATATATATTTTAAAAAATAAGTTAAAGTTTGTTATTTATGTGATTTTGATTTTTATAGAGAAAATTTTGAATTATGTCTCACAAATTTAATAGTACTAACCAAAATAGGAGTTTTGGCTTTGATATTAAAAGAATCAGCCGAGATGAGTGCTACTTTCATGCAATTTATTTTTTAGATAATCTAACAGGTTCTCTCCTAGTAAGTAAGAAATATTCTGATTACTTAAATTCTCCTTCAAATGGAGATTTAATCAGTGGATTTTTAACTGCTCTAAATCTATTTATAAAAGAAATAAAACCTGGTGATATCGATGATGAAATCCAAGAGATTAATTTTAGAGAAACACGAATTTTATATGAAAGAAGAGGAAGACTTACTGTTATTGCTATAACTAAAAAATCAACTCTTCAATTTGAGAGGCATATCTTAAATCTTATTGTAGATGATTTTCATAATCGATTTGGAAGATCAATAGATCATTTTAATGGTATTATTGAACCTACAATTTTAGATTATAAAAAAAAGTTAAACGTGCTTAGTTTATATAATTCTGATTTTGAGAAATAAAGCTTTAAATATTATTTGGAAGGTTATTCTTCTTTCTTTTTCTTTTCAATTTTTTCGATTTCCTCTTCGATCTTTTCACTTATTCCCTTAATATCAGGTTTAATCTCCATTCGCTTTAAATCTTCTTCTCGCTTTTTGTCTCTTCTAAATGCTTTTTCACCAATTGTTTTTTCAATTGCTTCTCCTGCTTTTTCTAAATCTGGCTTTAATTCCATTCTTTTTTGATCTGCTTCTCTTTTTTTATCCATTCTAAAAGCTTTCTCGCCAATTGCTTTTTCGATGGCTTGACCAGCCTTCTCTAAATCTGGTTTAATTTTTTTACGTTCTTCTGCAGCTTCACGTTGTTTTTCTAATCTAAATGCTTTTTCTGTTACGGTTTTACTTATTGCTTCTCCTGTTTTTCTAAAATCTGGTTTTAATTCCATTCTTTTTTGATCTATTTCTCTTTGTTTATCCATTCTAAAGGCTTTCTCGCTAATTGCTTTTTCGATGGCTTGACCAGCTTTCTCTAAATCAGGTTTGATTTTTTTACGTTCTTCTGCAGCTTCACGTTGCTTTTCTAATCTAAATGCTTTTTCACTAACTGATTGGCTTATTACTTCACTTATTTTTTCTAAATCAGGTTTCAATTCCAACCTTTTTTGGTCAATCTCTCTTTGTTTATCAATTCTAAATGCTTTTTCTGCTACAGCTTTACTTATTGCCTCTCCAGTCTTTCTAAAGTCTGGTTTTAATTCCATTCTTTTGAAAGCCTCCTCACGTTGCTTTTCTTGCAAAAAAGCTTTTTCACCAATAGATTTTTCAATTGCTTGTCCAGCTTTCTCTAAATCAGGTTTGATTTTAAATCGTTTGGAGTCACTTTCTTTCTTTTTCTCAATCAAAAAAGCTTTTTCATCGATGGATCTACTAATTGCTTCACTTTTTTTTTCCATATCTGGTTTAATTTTAAACCTTTGAGCATCGCTTTCTCTCTTTTTTTCTATCATGAATACTTTTTGGCCAATGGATTTACTTATTACCTCTCCAGTGCCTTTTATATCCGGTTTTAGTTCTATTCTTTGTAAATCTTCCTCACGTTGCTTCGCGCGTAGAAACGCTTTTTCACTAATTGTTTTTTCAATAGCACTACCTTTTTGTTCTATATCAGGTTTTATTTTCATTCTTTCTAGATCTTTTTCTCTCTTTTTCTCTCGCATGAAACTTTTCTCTGAAATTAAATTGGAAATTTGACCTTTGCTTTCTTCAAACGTCTTTTTTCTTTGTTCTTCGGTGAGTTTAAGATATTGTTCTCTTTCTTCTTTTTCTTTTTTAAAAAGTTCATTAACAATTTTTTTTTGTTTTTCAATTTCTTCTGGAGTTAAATGATTTTCATTTTCTTCCAATTTCCTCACTTCAAAAAAAATAAAATAGGTGTTGTTAAATATAATATCAAAATTTGTATTTATTAATTTACTTATCCAAGAAGTAATAGTTTTGAATTTAAAGTAAAGAAGTGAATGAGAATGAAGAAAAAGTTAGTGAAGTTTGAAGAATTTATAATGAGTATATTTCTATTTTATTGGTATCGGTTCAAATGACTCTTCAGAAACCGAATCCATTAAACTAATCATAGTTAGCTTCATTGTGAGCATTTCCATGACTTCTGTTAATAGTTTCTGATAATATTTTGAGGTTTTATCAATATTATATTTAGATATAATTTCATCATATTTTCTTTTCAACAATAATTTTAAGTTTTCTTGCGAATCTATATCAAGTTTTAGTGTTTTAAACCAGTTATCGATCTGATCTTTAATTTGAATTCCGAATTCATCATCATTAGCATACGTAATTTCTACTTCTTCAAGATATTTTAAATTATCAAGATATTCCTTATCTTGATACATTGGTTTTAATAAAAGGCCTAAATTAATTATTAATGGTTGAATTTGCAACTTATCTAAAGAATCAGATAAAAGTTTTAAAATTTGTCGTTTTTGGGTTAATTTCGCGTAATTTATATAATCTTGAATGAAATTTAATATAGCATTTTTTATTAATAATTCTTGAAAATCATTTATTGATTCGATTTCTAGGTCAATGGTTTTTTCAATACAATTATATACAGCATTCATAAATGGTTTTATGCTCTTAAACATTGAAAAATAGTAAATAAATTGAACAACTTTCCCTAAAATCTCCTCTTTCACACTATCTGATTCAATAGAGTTGTTAATTTTCTGTTTAAGATTAAATAAATTATCAGGAATTGATAAGAAAGTCTTAATATCTAAATATTTAGATTCAAATTCCATCAATTATCTTATTCAACCATAATATTAAAAAATTTATTTTAATTGAAGAAAAATCAAAAATAAGTGTAATAATAATTATTGTCGTTGATACTTCTTGAATTAATTTATTGATTTTTAAAACTTCATTATAAAGGTGCTAAGGCAGTACTACCCGCTTTTTGAGCTTCATCAATAAGAGACATAATTTCTTCAGTTGAAATCGGGACTAAGTCAAATATAGTCATACCTGCTAATTTAAGTTCTGCTTTAACAGTCTCTGCGAGATTATTACAATCCCCGGAAAAGAATACTTTCCTTTTACCAAAGGTTTCCCTCAATTTAGCGCCAACTTCATTAATGGCACAATATCCTGCCACAAGACCTTTAGCATATCCTTCAGCTTTTAATTTATCTACAAGATCATCGTCATGTCCTTTACCCATTATTATGAACCAACCTCCCTTGAATTTTTCAGCATGATCATAAGCAAATGTTTGTAAAGTAGCGAGAGGATTATTCTGACAACCTTCTATGCATAATAGTTCTTTTCCTTTGATTATCTTGATATTATCAGGAAATTCTTGTAATAAATTCCATTCATATTTCTCTTTATATTCTTCTAAATTTTTTCCAATTACATCAATTTTGCTTAAATCTCCCTCACCTAATCCTCGTTTATAAGCTATTTTTAAATGAGGGACCTCTTCTATCGTTAAGCCAAAGATTCTTGCTCCCACTACATCGACTGATAATGTATCTCTCCCTCCAATTAAGATATTAAAAGGGATTAGAAGCTTGTCCTCCCATACTGTAGGAGGGTAATGTCCGTGGATAGTTCCTTCGGTACCATCTATAATGGTAATATCAGGTTTAATTAACTCATATACATCTATTAATTTCGAATGTAGATTATAATTATGATCTTTACCCCTATCCGCATGTTGGGGAAAACCCCATTGATTCTTTATTCCCAATGTTACTCTGGCCATTGAATGCATTTTTAATTTTGGTAAATTTATATAAGTTAAAGAATCTCTGTTTTTCATTATCTTAACAACTGTAGCAGGTAATCTGAAGGTTTTCAAGTTATAACCTGTAGGGTCCTTTTCTACAGAAAGCTTTCCTTTGAACTCAAAAGTATATGTCTCTTCCTCGTCTAAATATATTATTTCTGCTCCTGATTCTTCACAAACTTTCTTATAACCATTAATTGCAAAAACAACCCTAGTCATATTTGCCTGAGTTGAATTTTCCATGACATAAATCTTCGCATCTCTTTCTTTAAGATATTGTATAACTGCTTCAAGTACTTCTGGAGACGTATATGAGTGCTTTTTAAAATCAATACCATTAACTTTTATGTAGACTTCTTTTGAATTTTTTATTATTGAACCAGTTTTCTCAATTTTTTGTAGAATTTTGTTAATCGCGGATTTAATTCCTTGATTTGTATCTTCAATAAATACTTCTGTCATAATATTTCACATTTATTTATAATAGTATCTTTAAGATAAGAGCTTACAATTATTTCTAATATCTGACAATATATGACCAAAATGATCATATTTAAATTGGATAATTTATTTTATTAAATAATCTGATCAGATTGGTCATATGATCATATTAATTAAAATACCATAAAATAGTGTAAATTTTGTTTAGAAGATTTGAAGATAATAATAATTTTTATCTGAATAAAAATGCAGGATTACCACCTTACCAAGGAAGTCCAGGTCCAAATGAAACTCCACCACCTCAAGAACCCCGGTCACCTTTTGGGCTACCACCATTTTTTGGAACTCCATCTCATTTCAAACCACCATTTCCTATGAGACTTGAGGGTTTTAAGGAAATGAAATACATAATGATACTGATGATACTTTCTGATAATCCAGAAGGGATTACTGGATATCAACTTCAAGAGCGATTTCATATGCCAAGAGGAAATTTATTGAGAACATTGGATGATTTAGTTGAGTTAGATTACGTCAAAACTTCCGAATCGGTAATTAAAGGAAGAGCTCAAAAATTTTTCATTATTACGGAAGAAGGGAAGAAATATCTTAATGATTTAAAAAAGAAGTGGATTGAAAGAGTCTCACAAATGCCAGAATTTGCTGCACCAATTATGCAAGGGAACATTTTTATTAAAAAAGGGTTAGAAATGATCCTATCACATCAATTAGATCTTCTAGAAACAAAAGAAGATGGACTAGACCTTTTTCGAGGATTGAGATCTAAACTAAAGATGTTCATAACTAAATTAACTGAAGTACTAAAGTATTTAACAATCACCCAATCTGAATTAGATTCGATAATACAAAAAATTGAAACGATGGATATCCTCAATATTGAAGAAATTAAAGAGATGATTAAAGAATTCAAAAATAAATTAGAAGAATAAGGAATTTATTTCAAAAAGTTAAATCAAGTCTGTTATCAGATTTGAGACTATTATAATGAAATAATAATTTAACTAAAAAATTATATCATGTCGGAAATAGTAATTAAACTTGAAAATTTGACAAAGAGATTCGGAAATTTTACCGCTGTAGATAATATTGATCTTGAAGTATGCCGAGGAGAAACAATTGGGCTAGTTGGTCCAAACGGAGCTGGAAAAACTACAACAATTAAAATGATTGCTAAAATCCTAAGACCAAATTCGGGAAGGATCTTAATTAGAACAAATCATAGTGAGTTACAAGACTTACAGAACGTACCTAGTACAATTAGTCAAATGGGATTTTTGATAGATATCCCTAATTTCTACAATATGACTGCTTTTCAATTACTAAAATATTTTGCTAAAATTCAAAAATATCCAAAAGAGAAAACGGAAGCGAGAATTAACGAGCTATTAATCCGGTTTAAACTTCGGGAGTGGAAGCATGAAAAAGTTAAAAATTTTTCTAAAGGAATGACTCAGAAGTTAGGAATTATTCAGGCAATAATCCATGATCCCGACATAATAATCCTAGATGAACCTCAAACTGGATTAGATCCATTAGCGCGAATCGAAATCCGGAAATATATACGAGACCTTCAATCACAAGGAAAAACCATATTCGTAGCATCTCATATGTTATATGAAATTTCAGAAGTATGTGATAAAATTGCATTAATCAATTATGGAAAAATTATAGGATTTGATACTGTAGAAAATTTAGCAAAGAGTTTAAGGATTAATGTATTAAACTGTATATTACTTAAACCTCTTAATATTAGGGATATAGATACATTACTAAATCGTTTATCTGAAAAACTTAGTCCATACTTAGACCAGAACTTAGACCCTAAGATCTCGAATATCCCAGTGAGATACAAACCAGAAAAGCAAGAATTGAAATTTTATTATGATGGTGAAAATGAATCAAGAGGAGAGATTCTCAAAACACTAATTAAGGATTTCGAATCAGATTTTACAGTAATAGCATTTACTCAGCCAAAGACATCACAGCTAGAAATGGTTTATTCAGAAATGGTAAAGAATAATAAACCAGAAGGTAAAAGAAAACTAAATGGAGATGTATTAAAAAATTGAGAACTAATAATGAATATGGTATTGGATTAAAACCAATTTTTGACACAGTAATATTTGAAATAAAGAAACAAAGGAAGAAATTTTATTTCTTTTTAGGGGTTGCAATCTTAGTCGCATTTTTGGTGGGTTATCTGCTGTATTTATTTCCTGGTTATCTTCTACCGGATACACAAGCAGAGTATTTTAGTAGTGGTTTAACGTTTATTGAATATCTAACGTTATTTGCAGCTTGTTTATTTTTTTCAGGGATAATTTGCTCTGAATTTGATAAAAAAACGGGGGCTATTGTGTTTCCAAAAATAAACAAATATAAATTGATACTAGGGAAATATCTTGGAAATTTGATTCTGGTCGTTTTTATTCTAGCGATTTATTACTTTCTGTTAGGGCTTCTAGGATTTTTCTACTATAGTGGACCAATTAACATTAGAATTTTTTATTCTTTTGGTTTTGCAGTATTATATGCGATTACTTTAAGTAGTTTTGTGACACTATTTAGCTCATTTATGAAAAGTGTAAACGTAACAATTATTAGTACTTTATTAATTCTTCTTATCGGATTCAATATTGCCGATCAAATTATTAACTTAATTTTTGCCGATAGCTTTGAACCTTTATACTCTATCTTATATTTAGGTGGCCTTATAGCTTCAGTGCTTCAAAATCCCTTCCCAGATCCTAGATATGCAGAAATTGATTTACCTGGCGGTATGGGTGGTGGTTTTAGCTTTGGTCGGTGGATAACACCTACCATTGAAATGGGGATTATTTTACTTTTAGTGTATATTTTTGTTTTTTTTATATTAGCGGCTATATTATTCAAGCGGAGGCAATTATAGATTTGTTTTGAAATTATGGAGGAGAAAAAAATGTTAGAAAATAGAAAAAATTGGAAAAGTATGGTGATAACTTTATTGTTAATTTCATTATTAGGAATTTCTTTCTTAACTGTAATATCCTCAGGGTTAGCACAAGTTAATAATTATGAACTAAAATTAACGAAAGGAACTACCATTTTTACTGTAGAGACTTATGATGAAGAGGCTTGGCTAACCACTGTTAGTAATACCCAAAATCCTAGTGATTGGTTTGGTGGAGATGCAAATATTACTGGTGCTCAAAGTAAATCTACTATACAAGGATGGTCTTATTCAGAATGGGGTACTTATGATGTGATATTTTCGATAAATCCAGCCATAATTTTACTCAACAATACCGGATACAATGAGGCTAATATTAATGAAACTTATCCAAATACCTATTGGATATGGAATTGTTTACAAGTAAAATGGGAGTATACAGTCGAGGAATTTGATGAAAAACCTGATTTATTTTTTGACCAAATTATAATTTTAGAGAATCCAGAGGATTATAGAGAAATTTTAGATGATTATAACGCACTTGCAACGCAAATTCAAAACGATATTAATATAACAAACCCTCTTATTAAAGCTATGTTTTTAAATATGACGGGAGATGACCTTTTATGGCATTTAGTGCTTAGTAGATTCGCAGCAGCTGGGCCTGTTGAAAATTATTTGCTAGCAGCTACTGATGCGCTTGAGACTGAAAATGTTACTGCTAGTGGTTGTAGTCTGGTTTTCAACCAAACTGGATTAAATGATTATACTGTTGAATTTATATTTGGAGATCGCGGAACAATTACTAGCATAATAGTTAAAGATCAAACAGATAGTACAATATATTACATAACAAGCACAAATTCAGAATGGATATTTTATATGATATTATCAATTGCTGTAGCTGCGACCATCGGAATTATCGTATTTTTATCTCTTAGAAGCAGGAAAATAAAAAGATCATAATCAAATCAAATTTTTTTTAATATTTTATAATGAATAAATTAATTTTTTAATTAATATTTAAGAAGAGTAATAAAATGACTGAAAATATTGTAGAAGTAAGGAACTTAACAAAAATTTACGAGCAAGGTAATGTTTTAGCTGTTGATAACATTAGTTTCGATATAAAAAAAGGAGAAATTTTTGCTCTATTAGGTCCGAATGGAGCAGGAAAAACCACCACTATTTCAATTTTATCGACATTATTAAATCCTACTAAAGGAGAAGCTATGGTAAATTTATATAATGTTAAGGAGTCTCCTGATCAGGTAAGAAAGAGTATAGGTATTGTATTTCAAGAACCTTCATTAGATAATGAAATGAAAGGAAGGGAAAATTTAGAGCTCCATGCTATTTTATATCGAATGCCAAAGGGACAAAGAAAAGAGAGGATTAATGAAGTTCTTAAGTTAGTTGATTTAGAAGACAAAGCAGAAACATATGTTAAGAATTATTCAGGAGGGATGAAAAGAAGATTAGAAATAGCACGAGGCTTATTGCATAGACCAAGGATGTTATTTTTAGATGAACCAACCTTAGGATTAGATCCCCAAACTCGTCGAAAAATTTGGGATAAAATTAAAGAGTTAAATAATGATTTAGATGTTACAATATTAATCACGACTCATTACATGGATGAAGCAGACGAATTAGCTGATAGAATTTGCATTATGGACCATGGCAAAATAATAGCTTTAGATACTTCTGAAAATCTTAAGAAGCAAATATCAGGAGATATTATAGATATTCAATTTGAGAAAGTAGAAGATAGGATGAAAATTCCCCGAATTATCTCTCAATTAAAAGAAATTCCTAGCATAAAGAATATTTCTTTAGAGGGAACAACAAAAAATCAAAGAGAATTGCCAATGAACTTAAATCTCCCAAAAGGTATGCCTAACATCAGTCCTGAAATGATTAAAACTCAAATAAATCAAATGATGTCTGACCCCAATAGACTTTTAATAGCATTTAAACGATTTCCAATGGCATCTCAAATGTTCTTGAATGCACCAATAGATATGAAAAAAAGAATTAGTAATCTCTTTACTGATGATTTATTAAAAGAACTTCCAGATGAGATTAAACAAGAAATAGTTAAAATCAAAAGTGGAAATTACATAGAGGAAGAAAAAGATTTTGAACCAACTATTTCTATTTCTTGTGAAAGTGGAGGAAATTGTCTTCCAGAAATTATTCAAGTTATTAATAATGATGGATTAAAAATTAAGGATGTAAATATGCACGCCCCAAAATTAGAGGATGTTTTCTTACATTTTGTGGGAGGTGATATTAGAGAAGAATCTTCTGATAGGGTAAAAAGTATAAAAAAGAGAATTCAAATGAGGCAATTGACGAGGTAGTAAAAAATGTCAGATTTGAATGTTTTAGAAATGAAATTAAACTATGGAGCAGTGTGGGTATTAGCTAGAAGGGAATTACTAGAATTTTGGAGAAATAAGACGAGATTAATATCATCATTAGTTCAAGGCGTATTATTTTTAGTTGTATTTAGTAATGGATTTGGATTCATAACTCCAATAATAGGCGGAGTTCAGGTCGATCAAAGAGCTTTTACTGCTTCAGGTATCTCCGCAATCATAATATTATTTACGGGAATTTTTGGTGGAATGGGAGTTATGAGAGATAAAATGTTTGGATTTATGAAAGAGTTAATTGTTGCTCCTGTTAGTAGAAGAACGTTGATGATAGGTAAAACACTAGGAGTAGCGTTACAAACTCTCATCCAAGTATGTATTATTGTGTTTTTAAGTCTAACGCTTGGTTACCTTGGATTCGATCTTTCCTTAATATGGCGTATACTATTAATTCTTCCGGTAGCTTTATTAGCAAGCATCGGTATAGTAGGTATGGGGTTGACAATTAGTACTCGTATGAGAGATTTTCAATCTTTTGGACTAATACAAACATTTATTGTTATGCCCATGTTCATGTTATCAGGTGCTTTTTTTTCTTTCGATACCGCTGGTATATTACAACCAGTAATGCTAATTAACCCTTTTACTTATAGTGTTGACCTTTTTAGAGCAGTATTATTAGGGGTATCTTCTCTTCCTGTATGGCTAGATCTTTTAGTTATGTCGATTTTTGGAATCGTATTAATTCTATTAGGAGCACGATCTTTTAGTACAATGGAAGTAAGCTGAATCTTTAGTTCTTTATATTTTTTTAAAAAGCAAATTCTTTTTTTTGTTTTAATATTTTTAAATAAGATAAAGAAATAAAATGAGCTATTATGCCATTCTTTAATTATAATAACAAAAAGATATTTTATCAAATAAAAAAGAACACAAATAAAAATGCCTTACTCTTTATTCATGGCTCAGGTAGTACATCAAATATATGGAAAAATCAATTTAATTTAGATATTGATTATGATATAGTCGCTATAGATTTACCTTCTCATAGTAAATCTGATGTATTTTCTGAACTTTCTCTTGAATTATATGTAAATGTTATTAATGAATTCACTCATTCATTTAGCTATCAGAGCTTAATTTTATGTGGACATTCATTGGGTGGTGCAATAGCACAAGCATATTATTTTAAACATCCAAATGAAATTAAAGCGTTAATACTTTGTGGAACTGGTGGAAGATTACGAGTAAGCCAACTAATATTAGATTCCCTTAAAAATGATTATGATAAATATCTGAATTCATTTCTTCTAAGGGCTTTTTATAAAGATACTCCAAAAAAAGTCATTAAAAATTATAAAAAAGAAACTTCGAATATAGGTTCGAAGATAACTTTTCAAGATTTTAAAATTTGTGATAATTTCGATACTTTAGACAAAACTCATACTATTCGTATTCCTTGTTTAATATTATGTGGTGATACGGATTATTTAACCCCTGCAAAATACTCACAATATTTTCATGAAAAAGTACAAAAATCTAAGTTAGTTATAGTTGAAAAAGCAGGTCACATGATCATGCTTGAAAAACCAAAAGAAGTTAATCAAGCAATTAAAGATTTTTTAACTTTTAAAATTAAATGAATTTATATTATGCCAAGAAAATATACTTATGGTCCATATCCATCTAGAAGATTAGGATTATCCCTAGGAGTAGATATTTTGCCTAAACAAAAGCTATGTACATTTAATTGCGTATATTGTGAGATTGGGTTAACTGCTAATTTAGTCTCACCAAACTATAGAATCAGCTTACCTCCTTCTTCTGATTTTAGGAAAGAATTGATAGATATATTGAAATATTTTCCCCATTTAAATTCTATTACTTTTGGATATAATGGAGAACCTACATTAAATGAAAATCTATTAGATTTTTATACCATCACTAAGGATGTCAGAGAAACGATGATGTGGACGGGCGATAAGCCAAAAATAACAATCTTTACAAATTCAAGTACTTTATATTTTCAGGAAATACGAAATAAATTAATGAAATTTGATGTAGTAGTAGCAAAATTAGATGCAGCTATAAGCTCAGATTTTCAAAGAACAAACCAACCTCATGCTGATGTACCGGATATCGATGTGATAATAGATTCGCTTGTAAAGTTAAAGAAGATTATGAAAGAAAATAAATTGGCTATTCAAATTTTAATTTATAATTCTTATGAAAAAAATTTCTTATCAAATAACAATGAAACCAATATAGAAAAGCTAGCCCTTGCTATAAAAAAGATAAACCCAGATATAGTACAGATTTATTCTATAGCTAGAATTCCGGCACAATTTTTTGTTTATTCTATCGATGATGATAGAAAAAAGGAGATTGTTAAAACTTTTAAAGAAATCATAAATAACGATCAAATAAAAATAGAATATTATTAAATTAAGTAATAAATTATATTTTGTTACCTTATTTTGGTGATTAAAGTGGAGAAATATATTGTAGGAGTCGATATTGGAGGTACATGGATTAGAGCGGCTATTTGTTCAATGGATTTAAGAGAAGAAAATATTAAACTAAAAACTACAAGAACTCTGAAGGAACATGAATATTCAATTAGTAATTCAGTTATTCTCTTGATTTCAGAATTATTAGCGGAATATGATATAAGCAATGAAGAAGTAATTGGAATTGGTCTTGCCTCAGCAGGACCTTTAGACATGGAAAAAGGAGAGGTTTTTAATAATGCAAATTTAGGATTTAAAGTTATTCCCTTAGTTAAACCCATCCAAGATCGATTTCCTGAAATTCCAATTTATTTAATGAATGATTGCAATGCTTCAGTTCTAGGAATTCATTATTTTGAAGCCGAAGAGTACGAAAAAGATAATGTAGTATATATCACAATGTCTACTGGAATTGGTGGAGGCGTAATTTGTAACGGGCATTTATTACTGGGTAAGGAAGGTAATGCTACCGAAATAGGGCACTCGATTGTTGAGCCACATAGTGATCACCAATGTAATTGTGGTGCTTATGGATGTTGGGAGGTTTTTAGCTCGGGTACAGGTATAAAGGATAGAGCTTTGGAAGCATTGGAAACAACTACTCTAAATTCGAAAATTTTAATGTTTATGGTTGATAACGACCCTTCTCGAATTACGGCAAAAGAAATTTTCCAAGCTGCTAAAGGAGCAGATAAATTTTCTAAAAGTATTATTGAAATGAGTTTATACTATAATAAAATAGGAGTGGGGTTAGTTAATAATTTTTATGATTGTAGCTCTATTTATTTCGGGGGGTCCTTAATGAAAGATCAGGCGTTAATTATACCTTCTCTTATCGAGCAATTTAAAACTGATCCGCTACAATTTACCATAAATCACCCGCCTAATATAAAAGTTACTAAGTATTTAGACGATATCGGTGTAAGGGGCGCGTTGGTTTTAGTTAAATACAAAATAGAAGGAAACCCAGTTATTGAGTAGAGATTAAAAATTCAAGAAAATGGAAAACTATAATCTGATTTTTACGTTTAGTGGTATTCGAGGGATTGCTAAAAAAGACTTCAATTTTAATATCGTAAAAAAACTAGGAATCGCATTTGGTTTATATCTAGAAGTAAAAGATAAAAGAATAATAATTGGGAGAGATACTCGACCAAGTGGAGAATATATAGAGAAAGGAGTTATTGAGGGATTAGTCTCGGTTGGATATGAAATTATTAGAGTTGGTATATGTCCTTCCCCTGTTATAATTCATGCTAAAAATAAATTAAACATTCCAGCGGGAATAATCATTACTGGATCTCATAATCCTCAAGAATGGAATGGTTTAAAATTACTTTCAGATACAACCTTTTTAGGAAATATTGAACTAAAAGAAGTTCATCAAATTATGAATGAAGTAAATTTAGCAAATTACACAAAAAAAACCGATGAATCCGAAGATAAAATCACTAGTGTAGACCCAATTCCAGGATACATGAAGCAGTTATATAATAATGTTGATTATGAGAATGTTAGGAATCAAAATAGGTTAAGAGTAGTAATCGATACAGGTGCGGGCGCAGGGAAGTGTGTTACTCCTCTAATACTAGAAGGCTTAGGTTGTAGAGTGAAAGTGATTAACAATGATTTGCTTATTAATGGGGTATTCCCTAGAGAGATTGAACCAATTGGAAAAAATTTAAAAGATTTAATAATGGAAGTATGGCAAGGAAAATATGATGTTGGGTTTGCCCATGATTCAGATGCTGATAGGCTTGCTATAATTGGAGAAAATGGGATTTGTTATCCCGAGGATGTAGGATTAGCGATTATTACGGATTATTACTTAAAGAATTTCAATCATAATTATGGGGAGATAATATTTATAACGAATTTAGCTTCCTCTTTAATGTTTGATGTTCTAGCAAAAAAATATAACGCTCAGATAATAAGAACGCCAATTGGAGAAAAGTTCTTAGCCGAGAAGATAGAAAAATTGAGAATTGAGCATGAAAAAACTTCTAAAAACTACTTAATTTTAGGGGGGGAAGGATCATGTGGAGGTGTAATGCTCCCTCATTTTAATAATACTAGAGATGGAATTTTTGCTGCAGCTAAAATTATCGAAATATTAGTCCATACAGGAGAAAAAATTTCTAGCTTAACTGCGCAACTTCCAAAATATTTCTCTCGTAGAGCGGTACTTGAAGTTAAAAATAAAAACGTTTCTGTGATTATCGAAGGAGTGAGAAAGGAACTGATAGATGAAGGCGAAAACGTTATTCAAATTAATAATGACTTAAGATTTGGGCAAGACATGGAGTGGTTTGTATTAATTCATCCATCAAATACTGAGCCAATAATTAGGGTTATAAGTGAAGCAAAAACGGAATCTATGGCCAGAATTTATTGTGAAACTACAGCAGAATTAGTAAAATTAGTTTTATTACAATTGTAATAGATTTTACTAATCTAAATTCGAAGAGCTCTAGCTTTTCCCACCTTTTTCCCATTATTCTTCTACACTCTTGAATTTCTAGCACTAAACTTATAAATTATCCAATAATATTTAATTACATTAATGTTTTTGTTGATTGTTCCATGGTAATAAAAGAAAATAGGTGGACTTGGACAAATAGGAAATATACTATTGTCCATGCTCCAACTATTTATTGATAAATTTATTTATTTAATTCCTTTAAAATTATTTCTGCTAATTTTTTTCCCACAATAGGGGATAATTCTTCAAATTTAGTAGTTTTTATATTATTTACACTTCCAAAGTGTTTTAATAACTTATTTCTAGTTGCAGGCCCTACACCTTTAATATTGTCTAGTACTGAACCTGTTATTCTCTTTTCTCTTTGCTTTTTATGCAATCTCACAGCAAAACGATGGGCTTCATCTCTAATTTGTTGAAATAATTTTAAAACAGGAGAATTATCTGGGAGAACTATTGGATCTTTTTTGTTGGGAACGTAGACTTCTTCGAGTTTTTTTGCTAAACCAATAGTGGGTATCCCTTCGAGTCCTAAACTTTTCAATACAGACACAGTGGCATTTAATTGGCCTTTTCCACCATCGACTAGAATTAGATCTGGTAATTCAAGATTTTTTTGTAACAGCATATTATATCTTCTTCTAATAACTTCTATCATCATTGCAACGTCATCAGGAGTAGATTTACTCTTAATCTTATAATGACGGTAAAATTTTTTATATGGTTTTCCATCTAAAAAGTAAACCATTGAACCAGTTGCGTCGGTCCCCTCAATATTTGAAATGTCAAACCCTTCGATGATTTTTGGTGGTTTAGTTAAATTTAATAAAGATTTTACCTCATCTAATATCGTGTTAATTAAGTCTTCCTCTTTATTTTTAATTTTTTCCATTTGAATCTCTTGTTCAACTATTACTTTAGCGTTTTTATTAACAATTCTCATTAAACCATATTCTTTTTCAAAAGGGGTTCTAATTTGGATGTTTTTTTTGAAATCCTTTAACACTGCTAAAAACACATCAATATTTTTATATCTATCAGGAATCACTATTGTCTCTGGCAAATTTTCTTTCATATCTTGATAAAATTGTTCCAAAATTAAAGGAAAAATATCTTCTTTTTCAAATATCTTTTCTTTAAGATTAAAACTAAATGAGTTTTTATTCACAATTTTTCCATCGCGAATATAGATAATAACCATGGCAAAATAATTATGCTTTTCATCGGTATAGTATCCAATTATATCTTTATTATCCTGCGTATTTAATAAAACACTTTGATCTGTTGTTGAGCTATCTATTGCTTGTAATTTATCTCTCCAGAAGGCAGCAATTTCAAAATTTAATTCTTCTGAAGCCTTGTTCATTTCCTTTTTAATCTGTTTTCTTAACTCGATAGTTTCTCCTTTGAGAAAGAGTTCAATATTTTTTATATTTTCTAGATAACTTTTCTTATCAATAGCCCCAATACAAGGACCAGGGCATAGTTTTAGCTGATAATATAAGCAGGGGCGTCCCCTTTTTCTTATTTTCTTTTTACAGGAACAATAAGGGAAAATTTTTCTTAAATCTCTTAATATCCGAGTTATTTCTTTTTTATCTGTGTAAGGGCCTAAAAATAAGTTTTTTTGTGAATATTTTTCAGGCCCTCTTATAATTCGAATTCTTGGAAATTCTTCCGAATAAAAAATCGCAACCCACGGATAAGACTTAGAATCTCGCATGATAACATTATATCTGGGTTGAAATTTTTTAATTTGAATATTCTCAAGTATATACGCCTCTTTCTCATTTTCAGTGACTATATATTCAATGGACTTAATTTTTTGAACTAAATCTTTTATTTTTTCCTCATAATAAGGATCACTAAAAGTAGATTTTGAGAAATATTGATTAACCCTTTTTCGAATATTAGAAGCTTTCCCTATATAAATTATGGATTTATTTCTATCTATAAAAAAATAAATGCCAGGTTCATTTGGTAAGCTTTTTCTTTGGAGATCTAAATCTTTCATGAATAAATTTATAAATTTAATTCAATAGTGTAGTTCTGTGTTGATATTCTATTATATAAAAAAAAATTACTATATCAATATAAATATTGATGGAGACTAAATGTTATTTACTATTATTAATTATAGACAGTTAGTAAGTTAATAACATAAAGATTATTCAAAAAATGACAAAAATTAAAATCTGTCCAAAATGCAAAAAACCGAAACTTAAAAATGCTACTAATGTTTCTGGTTGGCTTGCACCAGACATGTATGAATGTACCGCATGTGATTATATTGGATATTTATATTTAGAAGTGGATCCCGAGGATCTAAAATCACAAAGCGATGATGAACTCGAACTGTGATTTTATTAACTTATATTTTTATAAAATTGTTTTTTCTATGTTTATTGAAAACCCTAGGTGTTATGATTTGGAACAATTATTAAAAGATGCTGAAAAAATAAAATCTTTAGAGATTCAAGGAGCAACAAACGTTGCTGTAAATGCTATTAATTTTTTACATGATTATGCTCATAGAATTGGGAAAAATTTAAGTATAGATAATTTGATTGATAAACTTTATGAAGCTAGAGAGATTTTATTTCAAACCAGGGCAACTGAACCAGCTATGAGAAATGGGCTTAATTATATCATGAATACATTAGAAAAAGAACGGAAATTACTATCTATGAATAAGTTATTAGAAATAATATCGCAATGCAAAAATAAATATAAAAAAATGCTTGAAAATTCAAAAAGAAAGATAGCAGAAATAGGAGCAAGACGATTTCCAGACATAGATGCTAATGATGATTTTATTGTAATGACTCATTGTCATTCTTCCATAGTAAATGCTATTTTCCTCGAAGCCAAAAAACAAAATAAAACTAATTTTAAAGTAGTTGCTACTGAAACTCAACCTCGATTGCAAGGGAGGAAAACTGCGAATAAATTAATTAATGCTGGAATCGAAGTTATTCATGTAATTGATAGTGCTATGAGATGGGTAGTTAATAATTTGGATGTAGATTTAATAATTATAGGAGCGGACTCTATTACATCTGAAGGAACGATAATAAATAAAATAGGTTCAAGGCTGTTAGCTTTAGTAGCACATGAGGAACATGTCCCTTTTTATGTAGCTACTCCTTTACTGAAGTACAATCCCGAAACTTCATTTGGATTATTAGAAAAAATAGAAATGAGGGATCCTAAAGAAATATGGGAGGAGGCTCCTGACAATTTGAGAATTTTAAATCCTGCTTTTGAGACGGTAAGTAGAAGATATATTGATGGACTTATAAGTGAGGCAGGGATTTTCGCCCCAAGTCACATTCATAATTATTTTATGAAATTATATCCTGATTTAATTTAAATTACATTCCCCATTTTTCAATAGCTTTTCTAAGTTCAATGTGTTTATTCGCAAATTCATCTAGTCTTATTCCATCTAATGAGGCATCGACAGCTTGACGAATAGCCTTAGCTCCTGCAAATGTACCATTAGGATGACCATGGCACCCTCCACCAAATTGGAATACCATATCTTTTCCTAATATTTCAATTAATTCGGGAACATGTAAAGGACTTAATCCTCCTGAAGCAACAGGTAAAGAAGGTTTAATATTCCACCATTTTTGGTCCAATAGAGTTTTATTATTGCCTTGAATCTTAGATTGTGTTATCACATTATTTGTTTCAAGTACTTCTTGTTTATCACCTTCCATTTTTCCAATGATAGTCCCTGTATGTAATTGATCCATCCCAATTAGCCTCAAAATCTTTGCTAATGCCAACATTGTGATTCCATGTCTTTTATTGCGAGTGAATGCTGCGTGCATAGCTCGATGAGCATGGATAACAAGATCTCTTTCTTCAATATAATCTCGAATTTCTTGTAATGCAGAAAATCCTACTGTAAAAACGTCGATCATCACATATTCACCCCCATTGTTTTTTACAATATCTGCTCTCTCCTTCATAATACTTAACTTTGCTGTGATATTTGGCATATAAACTTTAATTTCTCCGGTCTCCTTTTCAACTTCATTCCGCAGTTTTAGGGTTTCTTCGGTTCTTTTATTAAATTTATTAAATGTCATACTTGTTAAATTTTCATCATCTTTAACAATATCTAAACCTCCCAACCAAGCTTCTTGGCAAACTTTTGCGTGTTCTCTTTCATTCAATCCAACCTTAGGTTTTACTATTGTCCCTAATAATGGTCTTTTTTTGATATTTAATAATTTTCTAATGCCATTAATGCCATATCTAGGACCCTTGTACTTATTTACAATATTTCTAGGAAAGGAAATATCTAGTAACCTTAAATTATTTAAAGTTTTCATCCCAAAGATATTTCCTGCAATAGCACTTAAGATTTGAGGCATATTATCTGCTTCAAAAAGATCTTCTGTATATGCGATCTTTATAATTTGGTTATTATTATCAATAAAGAAAGTGGACGGCTTCAGTCGATTGGCTATTTCTGCAGACATTGTAGTTATATCAGTCCAAGTCCCTATAGAACTTTCTTTTGCTATTTCCTCACATGCTTTTTCTAAACTATTACAATCTAAGGCTTTCTCAACAAAGTACATTACTATAAGATCCTTATCAGTCGGTTTATAGTCCAAATTAACATATTCTACCACAAAAAATCACTATATTTTGTTTAAATCGCATTTATTATTAAAGTAATTATTTTTTTATAATTTTTTATAATGTCTTGTAAGATTTATGAATGGGAAAAAATTTTATACTTTCTTTAATTATCCTAAAGAGTGATTGAAACATGAGTAAAGCAGAAATTAAACAAATTATCATAAATGTTAAAGAATTAATTTTAGCTCCAAAAGTAGGTAAGGAACAAAATGCTGATGATTTATTAAGATTTCTTGTTGAACAATTACCTCAAATTGAGGTTAATCGTAACGGAGATCAACTTGAGATTACAATGTCAGAAAAGTTGTCTAAAAAAGCTGTAAAATTAAGAATCAAGAAGTTTTTGCATCAAAAAAATCTTTTCAATGATTTTAGACCTATTTTATATAGAACTCATGAACTTGAAGGTTATATGATTAAGAAGAGAAAAGTTTCAGAGTTACCTTATTATTAATTCTTTTCTTTAAAAATAATTATATATAATTTGAGACTTCTATTTTAAATGTGGATTCGAAACAAATCAAAATCAAGTCGATTAATGATTTAATGACTTGTATCAATTTAGCAAGCTCATTAGAATTAGCAGGATGGCCAAAACCTGGTAATGTTCATAGAACAAGAGATTATGCAACCTCTCGATATGAGCATTTTTCATCCGGAATTGCTGCAATTCAACCTATTTTTAGAAGATTCTGTTTTAGAGTCTTTAACAAAGTAACTGATGAAAACCAAAATTATTCGTTTGTGGAATTGGGGAAATTTTTTAAAAGAGCGGCTAACGCAATGATGAGGTGGCAATATGGTGGAAACGTACTACTAGGGCATATTTTAATTTTAGCACCACTAAGTATAGCAGCCTGTATTTGTATTAAAATAAAAAGATTTACTTTAGAGGATTTTAGAAGGATTATTAAGAAAGTAGTAAGTGATTCCACTGTTCAAGATACAATAGATCTCTATAAAACCATAAAGATTTGTAATCCTGGTGGATTAGGCAAAATTGAAAAATATGATCTTAATGATGATAATTCGATTATTGAACTAGAGCGAGATAAAGTAAATTTAAAAGATATTTTTGAATTCTCTAAAACTTATGATTTAATTAGTTTTGAATATGCAACTGGATTTCAAATAACTTTAAAAGAAGGATTAATCTATTTTTTTAAAACATTTAAAAAATATCGTGATATAAATATTGCTACTGTGAACACATTTCTAAAATTACTTAGTGAACATCCGGATACATTAATAGTTAGAAAATCTGGAAATAATGCTGCTTTATTAGTATCTAAAAAGGCCTGTAGAGCATTAGAAAAAGGAGGGGTGGCTACAAGGAAAGGACTAAAATTAGTTCTTAAGCTTGACAAAAACCTTCATAAAAAAGAAGGAAAGATGAACCCTGGAACAACGGCTGACCTAATGGCTGGTATAATATTCTGTAGTCTGATATTTGGATTAAAATTTTAGAAAAAAGAAAAACTTTTGATTGAGGAACAATTAATTAGAAGTAAAATAGTTGTTATATAATTAGTGCTTAAGGTAATTATTCAAATGGAATTTTGCGATGAATGCGGGGGTATGATGTTTCCCTCTTCCAATAACGGAATAAAGGTTTTTAAATGCAAATGTGGTGCCATAAAACCATTCTCTGAGGAAAAATCTGAATTTTACAAATTGAAAACTAAAATTGAACATTCTGTTCGAAATGAAGTCACAAATTTATCAGAAATAATGGATTGGAAAGATAAAAATTTAAAGAGTTCAATAAAAAATTTTAAATGCCCTCGTTGTGGTTATACAAAAGCACATTTAGAGACCAGGCAAACAAGGAGGGCAGACGAGGGCATGACGCATTTTATAACGTGTCTTAAATGTGGAAAGATGAAAAAAATTGGAAGCTAATTAAAAATAAAACTAAAACTCTAACCTAGTAATTTCTCTATTATCTCTTTCTTATCAATTTTCTTATTATAACTAATTTGAATTAATTTATTTCTACTCTTTAATCCAGAGATAAATTTGATTTGATTAAGATTTATATCAAGTTTCTTTTTTAATAACTTTAATAATTCTTTATTAGCCTTGTTTAGAATTGGTTTACAAGTTAATTTAATTTGAAAATAATTATAATTATTTTCAATTAGAATTTCTTGAGTTTTAGCATTAGGTTTAACTTTTATTTTTAAAATAAATATTGTATCAGATTTTTTTTCAATTAAGTTCATTTTAGTAATTAATAGAAGATTTAATCAAATTGAACATATTGATCTATGTTATTCTTTAATCTATTAAATGAAGGTTTGGATAATCGGATACCTCCAGCGAGTTTATGGCCTCCTCCATTTCCTCCTAATTCATCCTTAATTTGTGTAATTACTTTGTTTACTCCCACTCCTCTGTTGAATTCTATAAATTTTCTGGAACATCTAATACTAAGTTTTATCATTTGAGTTTTTTTTTCCAAGCCACCAAGAAATAACATTTTTTCGGGATTAGTAAGTTCATTAACCATGCAAAAACTAGCTGTATCTGACCAATTACTTGGTTGTATAATCCCATTACCCGCATCAATAAAAATAGCTTTTTCAGTTTCGAATCGACTGAGCTCTGTAGACACTTTTTTCAGATTTTTAGTTAAGTTATTGACATAATCAATATATATTCCTTTAGCATACCGTGTAATAGTTTTCTGTTGTATCATTGACAATGCAGCACTTATATTTTTGAAAGATAAAATATTTAGTAATAATGCATGTTCGAATACAAATTTTAATAACCCCTCTTTTTGGGGTATTAATGCATAATGACCTGTTTTTAAATTTGTATTCTTTTGAATTGCCTCGATTTCTGATTTTTCAAGTTCAGAGGTTTCTTTATTTGGATTTATCTCTAATTGATTGAGAAATGATTTAATTTTTTCATCACCCTCCCCACCCAATGATTTAACAAAAGGTAAGATGCTGTACTTTAATCCATTTTTAATGGAATTATGCATCCCCCCAAATAGTATTAACCCTTCTCTATCTTCTATTAGTTCTTCATCGATCAGTTCTTGATATACCTCTTTATTAAAGGATTCTAATCGATCCATTGATCTCAAGGAGTCTCCTGCTATTCCGATTGCGGTTAACCAGGCATGATTTATAATTGAGGGATTGATTTGCTTTGCAAACAAATAAGCTAGAGTCGCTCCAGCAATATGATCAAGTCCATCAAATCCATAGACGGTTGGGTTTACAAAAAAGAGGTTTTCAGGAAAATCATTAAATTCAACATTATTTTCCACTTCATGATGATCTAGAATGAAAAAATGTTCCTTTCTTTTAGTTATAATCGGAATTAATTCAGTTAATGTAGAACCTACATCAGTAAAAATTAATGCAGTTTTTTCAGTTTGCCTTTTAGGTAGAATTCCATTTAAGTACGCTGTCCAAGAAACAGATCGATTATAGATGAAATAATCAAAATTTTTTTTTAATTTATAGAGCAGGTTTTGGATGATTTGTAAACTACTAATTCCATCAGCATCATTGTGAGATATTGCAATTATATTATTATAGATATTTTTAGAATTATCCATAAATACATCTATTGCATTATTAAGAGCTTCTAGAAATTTTAATCGATTCGGTTTCTTTGTCATTTATATCAAATTTTAATTGAAAATTAATTTACTTAACCAAAATTTAGCTCAACACTTTAATTTAAAATTATTTTTTTAAAATCATTTAATAGATATTTATATTTTTCTCTAAAATAGATTTTAAATAAAATAAAAATAAATTCAAGAAATATAAATATTCCTATAATATCAAACCATAAGAATAAATTGAACTAAAATTTAAAAACCAAGGAAAAATTATTTAATTTTATTTAAGTTTCTGTTAAAATAACTATTATATTAGATAATGCGTAAAACTAATTTCAAAATTTTTGCAATCCTATTAGTTGTTTTGAGTATTTGGAGTAGTTCAATTCAGCAAATTACTCCTAATTCCAACATTAAAATTCCTTATGATAACAATTTAGAAAACAATTTACAAACTCAAGATTTTTCAGAGAAAGATTATATCCCAATTATTGAAAGTGAAAAACAGGCTTTAGGGAATGTAACTATAACCAGTCTCTATTTTGATGAAGCTGGATTTTTTAATAACTCTGAGAAATATCCTGAACTTGATGATGATTTCATTTCAGGAGCTTTAAATATGACTTTTCTCGGAATCAATTTTACAAAAACAAAAAGTGTTGCTCAAATTGATAATCTTGATAAAAAGATAATTGATTTTAGGAAAATAACCGTAGTTCTAAATGAATCTATTTTTGTTAAATATAATACTTCCGTTACTAATTCAGAAGGATACTTAATATATGGCCCTCGATTATATCCCTGTAAATTAATCCAACTCCGAATCTTAAGTTATGGAACTGGTATTGTGAAAGAAGTTCCTAAAGCAAACTACAGTATTGACAGTTCAAACTTTTTAAAATTCAATTTCAATGAAAATTTCATAAAAACATCTCATAATTTTTCGATGTATCTTATATGGGAATATAATTTAACAATAAGAGATTGGGTATTATTTCAACATCCAGAGGATAGAATAATGGTTTCACAAGAAGAACAAGTAGTAAGTGCACTTTTTCATTATGATTTTAGTGTTCTAGGTTCTAAATTTGCTACAAATTCTTTAACTTTAAGAGTTAATGCTGATGATCTTGATATAAGTCTACATGTAAATCCCCCTGATAAAGAATTGCTTGATAATTATAATTTAGAAATTAACAACGTTACAATTGATGATTTCGTGAATATCGATAACTCAATTAATATATCAACAACAGGAAATCAAGAAACTATAAATTTAAATTTTACAACCAGCTTTACTATTAAATTTATAAATCCCGTTAAGAAGTCGTGGGCAATTGACCGTTTGGTAGAAGATAGAAACGTGAGAGAAAGAATCTATTTTCCTTCATTAATTGATGGACCAAAACACATTATCTTAAAATATCTTATGATTTATGAAAAAACTATAATATTAGATCAAGTATATACGAATTCATCTTTATTTCAAAGAAAAGTCTCATATTATGATCTAAATTTAACCCAGATAGAGGAAAAATTTAGAGAAAGTTTAATATTTACTAAAAATTCTATAAAAAAGCAAGGTTTAAAAATTATCCTTCCATATCTTATCGTTGGAGAAACTAATCCTGTAATGTTTAAATATGATGCTAATAACTTTTTACTAATTAAAGTAACTGACAACATTAACATGCCTTTAATAGGTGTAGATCTTGTATTATATTATTATCAAAAGCAATATGGTACATATATTTCTAACGATTTAATTCAACCAATGGCACCCGTTTCTACAAATGAAAATGGGGAAGCTGTGATAAGAAATCTACCAAATGGTAATTATACTGTTATGATATATGAAGATGGAAGATTAATTAAAGAAAGTACTGTAAATACATATCAAAAATTTAATTATATTGCCTCGGATGAACTCCATTTCCCTTTAGTTATTGTGATATTTGCGGCTATAAGTGGCGTATTTATATTTATAGGGGCTATTTTATATATTAATTATAAAAAACATCAAAATCTTAAATGATTGTTATCTTTGTTGACAATTTAGAGAATTTCATTGAATTTCTAAAAAAAAGAATAATGAATGAGATTTTTTACGAATTTAAAGAAAATCCTAGTGAATCAGATTTAAACAGTGAGATCAAAATTGAAATAATACTTCATTTTTTAGCTAAAGTTGAGGGAAATTTAATATTATATGAGACTAAACAATCAATCAATAAACCAAGTAATTCTAATGTTGATAAAGAAGTAATAAGTTCTTTAAAGAACATTTTTACTCAAGTAGATCCTTCATTAACCCTTGTAAAAGGAAAGATAAGAGAGATTTTTTTATCCTATTCTACCTAAAAAGAATTTTCATTTAGAACTTATTAATTCTCCATATCCAATTAGCCTATATCGCCTATTTATAATTCTAGATATAGCAAATATAAATTCTTCAGGAATACAGATTGGAGGATTTAGCTGTAAAATATAAGAATTTTTAAGAATCTTTGTGATAATTCCTGCGGTTTTTTCTGTACCCACTACTAATAATAATTTTTCATTATGTTTAAGCTCTGTAACTTTTATTTGCATCTCTGAACCAATAACTCTTTCAAGGAGGTGGACTTTTAATTCAACTTCCGAAATAACCTCAGGTAAAGTATTTGGCTTTCCTACTAAATGACCTATCAATGAATCTCCTTTAGTTAAGGTAGGGTCCAGCCTAGTTCTTAATCCTATTAATCCACCTGGTTTAGCTTCATCTAAAAGACTGGTTCCTTGACTTATACTTACTACTTCTGACTTAATTGGTGTATAAGTATTTTTTATTCTAATGCCAGGTTTAATCTCAACTTCTTCTCCTATATTTATTTTTCCTTTTAAAACTGAACCCCCAATTACTCCACCTTTTAAATTCTCAATAGTGGTTCCGGGTTTGTTAATGTCAAAAGATCTAGCTATCAAAAATTGAAAAGCTTCATCTTCATTTAATTTTGGAGAGGGAATAAGGTCTTCAAAAGCCCTCACAACTAATTCGATATTAATATCAAATACGGCTGAGATAGGTATTATAGGAGCGTTCTCTGCAATTGTTCCTTTAATAAATTTTTTTATTTGCTTATAATTATCATAAGCTTGTTCTTTAGAAACCGCATCAATTTTATTTTGAATTATTATTACATTTTTAATTCCTGCTATATTTAAAGCAGCTAGATGTTCTCGAGATTGGGGTTGAGGGCAAATCTCATCTGCAGCAATTAATAAACACGCACCATTCATTAAGGATGCCCCACTTAACATTGTAGCCATTAAAATTTCATGTCCTGGAGCATCTACAAAAGAGATATTCCTTCTGAACTCTAAATTGCCTCCACATTTACTACAACTCAACTTGGATTGACCTTTTTTACGAGCTTTTTCTGCCATATAAAAAGTTAGATACTCATCACACTCAGGACAATATAAAATTGTAGCATTCGAATAGCCTAATTTTATCGATATTCCCCTCTCCTGCTCCTCTGAGTGCCTATCAGTCCAATCTCCTGTAAAAGTTTTAACAAGGGTTGTTTTTCCGTGATCCACATGCCCTACTAACCCTATATTGCATTCTGATTGTTTTTTTATTAGTTCCTTCACATGAGATGCCTTTTCAGCCGAAAACTTTGGTGAAGGTTTTTTTACTGCCTTTACTACGGTTTTCTTAGGAGTTTTTTCTTTTGGAATTTCAGATTTTTCTTTTTCTTTAGATTTAAGTAATTCTTTTGCGTCGTTTATATATTTAATTGCTGTAGACTCTCCCATTCCTTTGATTTTGATATTTATTAAATCTGCAGGTTTACTTGAAGCTAATTTTTCAATTGTGTCTATCCCCGCTGCCCTCATCTTTTCAGCAGTAGCTTTACCTATTCCAGAAATATCTTCTAAATCTTGCGTCATATCAAATTAGATATAAGTTCTTCTGATTACTTTACCTTCAAGAATTATTCTAAATTCTCTAGGAAAATATAAGATGTATTTTATATTAAATTAATCGTCAAATATAAGATTTTTATATAAATTTAAATGGATATCTTATTTTTGGGTTTCTATTGTTTTAATGGCACCAGTTTTTTTTTCAAGTTCTTTGTATGAAACTCTTAAAAGACTATCCACATAAAAAGTAGACAATTTGCCACATGATTTAGTGTTATGGTAAATGTATACTGGAGCAGGATATTGAGATGGGTCTATATCTTCCTTCTCAATTTTAAATATTATTTTTTCATTACAATGGGGACAATAATCAAATCGAAGTGGCATCGGTGAATTTGTATTTTTATTATATATTAACAATATTCTTATTTTTAATTAGTTATAATATCAGAAAATATATTATTTACTCTAAAAATAAATATAAATCGAATTACTTTTACTATTATTATTTAAGATGGAACAATTAAATCTGAAAAAATTTAGTATATTATCATTTATTGCTTTAATTCTATTATTATCCGTTTCTTTTCGTTATTATAATAAAAGTGATGATTTTAAAAGTGATCCTGTTAATTACATTAAACTTTCTACTAATTCTTCAAATATAGATTTATCTAAATTACCTGAAATTAATTATAATACTTGGTATGAACCAAAAATTGAAATGTTGGTAATTACACCGAATAACAGCGATTTTATCGATGTTATTACTCCTTTAGTGGAATGGAAAAACAATAAAGGAGTAAAAACTATAATTTTAAGCAATTTTTCAGAATACTCTGGAAGGGATAATGCAGAAAGAATCCGAAATATGATAAAATCTTATTATGAAAGGGAAAATATCAAATGGATTCTGTTAATTGGGGATGCCCAAGAAAACTTGATCCCTATTCGGTACGTTTACAATCCAGATGTAGTTATAATGCAACAGTATGATCCAACAGAAAGTGAATATCTTAATTGGGATGATTATTACAAACCTACTGATTTCTATTATGCTGATTTAGATGGTTCTTGGGATGAGGATAATGATAATGTTTTTGGTGAATCTGCTGAATACAACAAAAACGGTAAGGATGAAATCGAATGGATTCCAGAGGTATATGTGGGTCGATTGCCTGCTGATACTGCTACAGAACTTGAAATAATGGTAAATAAAACTCTAAAATATGAAACGAATCCTTATATTGGCAATTGGATGAATAGAATGCTCTTAGCGGCAGGGATATCAGAAAAGTTTCCAAATGATTATGATGAGGACGAAGCTCGATTAACCGAATATATTTGGACGAATTATGTGTTATCAGAGATGAACTTTACTCATTTACATAAAAC
>JBHLPZ010000016.1:0-29183 GCA_048885325.1 Candidatus Odinarchaeota archaeon | reverse complement strand
TTATCATTTCCAGCAATAGAGCCCGTATGGCTTTTAATTGCTCTTGATCCTGAATCGCTACGTCCATTTTTTAAGATTAATACTGGTTTGCTCATGTTTTTAAAAACTTTTAATAATTCTTGACCTCTTTTAACCCCTTCTAAGTAAATTGTGATTACATTTGTATTTGGATCCTTTTCAAGGTATTCTAGCATATCAACCTCATCAACGTCAACTTTATTCCCTAAAGTTATTGATTTAGAGAAGCTAATTTTTTGATTAGACCCCCAATCAATAAAGATATTTCCTAACACTCCAGATTGAGCAATTATCGAAATCTTACCTCCCTCTAATATGTCGTTAAAGTCTATTTCAGCACTAGTGAATTTGTTATAGAAATTCGTTACACCAACACAGTTTGGGCCTATAATCCTGATTCCAGTAGTTTTGGCAATTCTTTCAATCTCATTTTGAATTTGAATATACTTTTTAATTCCTGTCTCAGCAAATCCAGCAGATTCGATAATAATACCTTTAACTCCTTTTTCCACACAATTCTTTACTGATTCAAGGACTTTATCATTATTAACAATAATAATTGCTAAATCTATTTGATTTGGAATGTCTTTAACATTTTTATAAGTCTTATGCCCAAAAATAATATCTTTATTAGGATTTACAGGATAGGTTTTAAAATCAGATTGTAAGAGATATTCGGTTGTCCAATATCCAAATTTAAATGATTCTGAAGCCCCAATAAGGGCAATAGATTTTGGCTCAAAAAACACTTCTATATTAGAAATAGAAATCACTTTTTAGTCGGACTATTTAACTTTTAATTTAGAAATTAATATATAGATTACCTTGAGCAAATAAAAAATTATAGCTAGTGAAGATATTTTGACAAATATTAATATTAAATGTCCGATATGTAAAAAGTCTAAAGACATAAGTATTCCAGAGTCCAAAGATACTCAAATATCACATTTATTTACCATCTCAATAACAAAAGAAATGATTTGTGGACATCATTTTCAAGCATTTGTAGATAAAAATAATAATATTCGAGGGTATCAATTATGTAAGTTACCAGTCTTCAATAAAAAGATATAAATCCAACCAAACCCTGATAATATTAATTTCTGATACCAAATAATGGTATAATTTTTTTTTGCTTGAATTCAAATTAGATTTATGGGTATTAAAATGGCAAATAATTCTAAAAATTCGAATAATGATGAAAAACACCAAATTCAAGACAGCGATGATAGAAAAATAGTCCTTATGATGGGGATGGGGTTAAATGGAATTAGTGCAGAAGGATGGATTCCACCTGCTGAAACTAAGATTCAAGCAGAAGAAATGATTGAAGATGTATGGACATTACTTCAATCTGTCGATACTTTTATTATCGGACGTGTTACTTTTCAGCTTTGGGAAAAGTATTGGCCCTCTCGTGCCAAAGACCCTTCCAGTTCCGATTTTCAAAAAAAATTTTCAATATTCACTGATCAAATACAAAAAATTGTGTTTTCAACTACATTGAAATCTGTAAATTGGCAGAATTCAAGAGTAATAAATGATGACATTAGTACTGAAATTTCTCGAATCAAAAAATTACCTGGTAAAAATATTGCTATTGTTGGTGGTGCAGGGATTGCTCAGACTTTCACAAAACTTAATTTGATAGATGATTATCAACTTTATATACATCCTGTGATTTTTGGGCCAGGTAAGTCATTGCTAGGAGTTCTGGATAATGAACGAAAATTAGAACTTATTGACACCCGAAAATTTCTATCCGGTGGTATTAGGCTACATTTTCGTTCTATCAAATAGAATTTTTTCGATATTATTTGATCTGTAAATTTTTTTATGATTTTGAAAGCATGTTATCTTACTTACAAGCCATCCCTGTGTCTGAACAATCTATGCCTACGTGGTGGTTTTTTCCAAGCCGGAAGAAAAAACACAAGAAAGATAGAGAATGGATTTGTCGGAAATTCTTTCTGTTTTTACCATACTTTTCTCAAAGTTATAGGACTGTAGGTCGTATATAGAGTGAAAAACCGTACATCAAAGCACTTAAAAATTGGATGTAACGTTGTTAAATTTGATCCTAAATCTTTTAGATATAGAAAAAGAAAAGCCTTAGAAATACAAAATAAATTAGAGAAAAAGAAAGTAATGTCTCTAAAAGACATTTATAATGAATTTTGGGAATTTATTGATAATAAAAATGCTTTTTTCAGTGATTTTATAAAAAATGATAAAAGAAGAAAACCTCAGATTTAGAAAATGAGAATTTAAAGGTTAAGGATTTCATCTTAAGTCTCGAAAATGAACTCCAAAATGATAATACCTAAAATCGAAAAAATGAGAATTTGTATTTTTAAATCTATTATCTTTTTTTAAAATATTTGTAGACTGACATTAAGTTTTTAAGATAGAAAATTTACTAATCTTTTATATAGAGGTACATAATTTCTAAAAATTAGTCATTTAAGAATAAATTTTAATCATCCTTGACTAAGATTTAATTTTTTTAAACTCTTTGAGAGCATTATGGAATGAATATTGGTGGATTAATTAAGAAAGAATTTGGAAGGATTAAATCTGATAAAAGAACTTTAATTTTATTATTTGTTATACCTGCTATTCTAATTATTATATTTGGCCTTACTACTGGAGTAGGGCCAACTAAATTTTTTACCGCAGCAATTATAACTAGGGATGAGCTGCCTACTTATGATAATTTTCCCACAAATTCATCCCAATTTGACGAAATATTTATATCAATTATGCAACATAATACAACCACATGGGATCTTTATCAATTTTTTAATTGCACTAATTTAGAAGATTATGGCAATGCTTTTGACAAATGTATTCAATTTATTAAAAATGATGTTGTGGATGCATTTATCGTATTACCTGAAAATTTCTCTGAGTCTGTTGAAAATAAAATAAATCCAGTATTAATTTATTATATTGATGGCTCAGATATGACTGCTACAAGTTCAATTGAAGTAGCTATCCAAGAACCAATTGCATTATTTAGAGTACAAGTAGATTTACTCGAAAACTTCACAATTATGGTTCCTTATTTAGAATTTGATGTCCCATTCTGGGAATCTCAATTATTGAATTATGCAATACCCTTGATTCTTCCAATAATAATACTTGGTACTACAATGAATCTAACTTCTCTTTCAATTGTATCTGAAGGTCCCTTACCCAGAATGCTGATTACTCCAACAACCAAGAGAGAAATTATTTTAAGTAAATTAATAGCAAATACTGCAATTATGATCCTTCAATCTACTGAAATATTTATAATGTCAGCATTTTTCGGCCTTTACAGTCTTGGCTCACTCTTTTATTTATATCTAGTTCTTATTATGATCGGTTTTTGTGGTATTTGCATGGGATTGTTTATATCTGCACTTAGCCCAACAGAACAAGGAGCAAATCAAATGTATCTCATAATGTTCATAATTATTATTATGTTTTCTGGATCTTTTATTCCACCAGAGCTTATTTCACCAGAGATGCAGTACGTTATTAATATACTTCCCTTAAGCCATGCTTTTCCTTTAGTAACAGACATAATATTAAAGGGTTTAGGGCTAAATTTAGAGCATGTATTAGTTCTGAATCTGAATTCTGTAATTTTTGTATTCTTAGCCTATATAATTTATCGATTTAAAAAGATTGAGGTGTAAGACAATAGGATCCATAAGAAGACTTAAAAAATTAGGAACTGGCACGCCGAAAATAAAAAACAATAAATTACGAGGCAGTTTGTATAGGATTATTCGTCAAATTAAAAAGGAATTTAAACTTCTTTGGACAGATAAATTCAATTTAATTCTTGCAATTATTATACCTCCTGCAGTAATCCTCCTCTTTGGGTCTATGTTAAATGCAATACCCCCAACAACTCAACCCGTTCCATGTGTGGTTATTTCTTATGATTCTAATACCATTATAAATCCAAATAACTTTACAGAATCACGTATAGATAATTATACCATCTCTTATGTGAATGCAGTAAATAAATCAGAATTACTAAACCTAAAGCATTTTTATAATGCAAGTGAGGAAATATACGCTATGGAAACCGCAAGAAAGCAATTAATCTCTGGAAAAATTAAAGTTATAATTTCAATCCCCACAGATTTTTCAGAATTTATAATATGGGGATTTCCTGCATTAATTGATTGTATTCCTGATTCTTCAGATGTTCAGCATATTCAAGATAACTTAAATGCAGTTTATGATTCAGTAAAAATTTTTGTAGAAGAAAATAATTTAACACCTCAATTTAAAATCCAGGGTTATGAAGAATTTGCTATACCAGAAGGGTATAGTCTTAGATTTAATTATAATGCAACCCTATTACTTTCTTTTATTGCATTTGGCGTATCGATGGTTTTAACTATTCTAGTTGTTGTTCAAGAAAAACCCGTAGCAAGATTATTATTGACTCCTGTAAAAAGAACTGAGATACTTCTTTCAAAATATTTTGCTTATATGCTTGTTTTAGTTCTCCAAATAGCATTGCTAATTATGAGCACTATAGTATGTGGATTATATCTTGTAGGAAGTTTATTCGATTTCTTTTTGGCTCTTTATATAGTAGGATTCAGTGGTTTATCGATGGGTCTGTTTATAAGTAGTATAAGTAAAACAAAAACAGAAGCTAATCAGCTATTTTTTGCTTTTATGATTATTATTTTATTACTCAGCGGGATTTTCATTCCGATTGATGCTATGCCAATTTATCTACAAGTGTTTGCTTACATTCTACCTTTATCCCATGGAGATCCTATGATAAAAAGTGTAGTGACAAAGGGTAATTCTGTATTTGGATTTGATTTTTATGTTCTCTTAGGCATAAGCTTTCTTTTTCTTATAATATCTTTTGTAATATTTAAAAAAAGAAGATATGAGGTGTGAGAAATGAGTTCATTGATTCCAAAAAAGCCTATGGTTGAAGTTAACAATTTAAATGTAATTTTTGGTAAGGCACATATAGTTCATGATGTTTCATTTACTGTAAATGAGGGTGAAATTATAGGCTTATTTGGAATTTCGGGAGCAGGAAAAACAACGATTATTAGAGTTTTAACTTGTCAAATTGAAAAAAAGAATTGGAATGGTAATGTACGGGTTACAGGTTTATCCCCAGCTAATAAAAAAAACCATCCCAAAATTCTTAGTAATATTGGTTATGTTCCTCAACTTGAACTATTAAATTTATATTTTGAATTAAGTCCCCTAGTGAATGTAGAAGTATTTACTTCTACTTATGGAATATCGAAAAAGGAAGCACGAAGAATAGCCAAAGAATTATTTGAAATCTTAGATATACCAAAAGATACTTGGAAGAAACGAGTAAAACATATGAGTGGAGGAGAAAAGAAAAGGTTATCAATGGCAATTGGTTTAGTTCATAATCCAAATGTTTTGTTTCTAGATGAGCCCACTACTGGTGTTGACGCCTCTAAGCGCTATGATATTCTTAGTTATTTGAAGAAGCTTAATCAGAGGTTAAAAACCACGATGTTTATAATTACACATGACTTAGAAGCCGCATTAATATGTGATAAAACCGCAATATTGCGAGAAGGTAAATTATTAGAGTTTGATAAACCCCAAAAATTAATATTATCTTTACCAAGTGAGGGTTTAGTTGCAAGATTTACCATTGAAAATTTAAATGAAAAATTAATTGGTATAATAAAAAAGTTTGAAGCGATAAGAAAAGTATTGCGAGTAGGAAATGAGGTTATAGAGATTTTGATGGATGATTTTGAAGAAAACCTACCAAATCTTATACAATTCTTAATCAATAAGGGGATCAAAATTAAATCAATGAGTAGAGATATAGCCAGCTTTAGAAGGTTCTTTCAAATTAGAATTCAAGAAGAAGAGGAGAAAGAAAAAGCTTTAAAATAAAAAATGAGGTGTTGATTGATTATAAAATTGAGCCGAACGGGTAGAAGAAGATTAAAAAATGTTATTATTTTATTTCTTCTTATTGGAACTCCAATCTTCACCTTAATCCTTGTGAACACTCGCTTTATTTCATATATTGATGAGGATAGTGTAGCATATGTCAAAAAAAATGCTGCTTTATTTGCCAAATCCCATCAAAATGATGATGGCTTATTTTTAGAACCAGACATTGATACAAATTTTAGAGCTATTGATTCTATTAATTTCACACATGTAAATAATACAGATTCTCTGTTAATAAATCCCAACAATTTAAGAAATGAAATGATTAAAAAACTTGCCCCAAATTTCTTTTTCGACTATATATTCGAAAAACAAAATATGAACGGAGCCTATTCAGATATAGGTGGTTTAGGGAACATGATTTCTACTTATGAAGCAATAAAAACAATTGAGGTGGCGAATAAATCTTATCTTAATCAAAAAATAATGGAAAATAAAACAACAGAAATTATTAATTATCTAAATGATTCATTGAATAGAAATGGGTTGGGATTTAGGGTTGTTCCCCTTTTGAATTATTCGGATATCATCTCAACGTCTTATGCTATAGAATTAGCCCAAATACTTTCGGGAATTTCGATATTAAATAATGAAAATATAAGTATATATATAAATTCTACATGGGTTATAACAGGAGGGTATGCTCTAACTGAATTCTCCTCAATATCTACTCCCGAAACCACTTATCATGGAATTAGAGCTTATACTAGCATGAATATGACTTATGATACTACTAAAGAAATAGCAATTTCAACATATATCAGCTCATTATATAATATAGATAGTGGGTTTAGAAGTAATCTTGGTGTTATATCAGATATTGAATCTACATATTACTGCTTGGCATCTTTGGATTTATTGAATTTATGGAATTTAACAAAGCTCTGGTTCAATGAAAATGATACTCTTGATTTCATTTTAAATTGCAGTAATCCAGACGGAGGTTTTGGCCAGCATCCAGTTTTTACAACAGCTTCAGATTTTAATTATGGTTGGGCTGCAATGAAAGCCTTGTCAATTTTAGAAAAATCATATAACTTTACCCCCAGTATTGAAAATAAGATAAATCAAATAAAAATTAATTATTATAACTGGTTGCATGATCACCAAGCAATAAATTCTTTATTTGGTCATATTACGTTGGAATATAACTATTTTGGAGTTTTAGCATTAAGAAATTATAATCCTGAAAACTTATTTGAATGGATTAATAAAACACAAGCCGAAAATATATTAGCTTATGTTTATAATTGTTATAATGTAGAGGATGGGGGCTTTGGTTCAAGACCGGATTTAAATTCTACTCTTTTTTCAACATATTGTGCTCTGAATTTAATCAATTTTATTAGTCCATATGAGCTAACTCAATTTCAAAATAAATCAAAAACCATAAATTATTTAGTAGATCTCCAAAATTTTGATGGTGGTTTTAGAGTCGGAAATGATGTTGATTATCTTCTTTCCTTATTTGGTCCCTATTATAATTATTTCCTAAATTTAATTAATACAAATATTTCTACGGTGGAAAGTACGTATTGGGCCTTAATTTCACTTGATCTACTCCAGAGTAGTCATTTAATTGACCGTAATAACCTTTCACATTGGATAAAATCATGTCAAAATCCAGATGGAGGCTTTTCAATTTTTATTGGTTTTCATAGTGATATAATCTCAACTTATTTTGGTCTTGAAATATTTAACCAATTTTTTTCTTCCGAACCAATGTCTAAGATTGCTGTAATTGAATTCTTAAAACTTGCACAAATGCCTGATGGAAGTTTTTCATTATTACCCGCTATAGGTCAATATATACAATTACCATCAACATTTTTAGTTACATATTTAGCGTCTAAGGCTCTCTATGATTATCGTTTTCAACCAGAAGATATTCAAGGAGCATTAAGTTGGTATAAAGAATGTATTAGTGAAACAACTGGAGGTATTGGAGATAATCCAGGTTTTGGAGGAGATTTAAGAAATGTTGCTTATGGAATCGTCATAGTTGATGAATTAAAACATGATCAGGCTTTTGATTCTAAACCATGGAATGAAATGCTATTTTATATTCTTATTGTTGAGGTTATAGGTTTAGGTTTATTTATGTTATTGAAATTATATCAGAGACTTTCTATTCCACAGAGAATAAAATTATTATTTGGTATAGGAGAGAAGTTAACTCCATCATATCTGCAACAATTCCCTGCTATTAACTGTGAAAATTATAGCGTATATGCAGGTGGGACATTGATAGTTGATTCAGTATCAATGAGTATAAAGCATGGCCAAATTCTAGGTATTCTAGGAGAAAGTGGAGCCGGAAAGTCAACATTCGTAAAAGGTTTACTAGGCATGAGAAAAACAACGGGATTTTGCCAAATTTACGGAATGAATATGAGTAAGAGAACTGCAAAAAGAATACGACCTATTTATGGTTATGTACCTCAAGATTTGGGAAAGCTATATCATGATTTCACCACTATAGAAAATTTGTTATATTTTGGGAACCAATACGGATTGACCGAAAAGGAGATAATAAGTAAATCTAAACGGATACTGCGAAGCTTAGATATTGAAAATAAGATTCATGAATTAGTAAAAAATTTATCTGGGGGCGAAAAAAGGCGAGTAAGTATTGCCGTTGGTTTGATACATTCCCCAATTTTTCTTATTTTAGATGAGCCAACTTCTGGACTGGATCCGATAATAAGGGAGAACTTATGGCTAACATTAACAAAAATTAACGAGCAATTTAAAACCACATTAATAGTTATCACACATTATCCAGAAGAATCGCGTTTTTGTAATCATGTAGCAATTTTCGGTAGAAAACGAGGTATGATTGATTTTGGAAGGCCAAAAGAGTTGCTAGATCAATTACCAGGGAAAGGACGCTCAGTTGAGCTACAGTTTTATAAGCCCATTGAAAATGCGATAGAATCGCTTGAATCTATTGAAGGCATTGAAAAAGTATTAGAAAATAAGGTTGGAACAAATTTTTCAATCTTTACCAATTTAAATGTAAATGAATTATTTTATAAAATAGAAAATGTAATTGGCAACGATTCTATTCAATTATTAAAACAAATTGACTCAAAGATGGAGCAATTCTTTAGATATAAAGCTATGGAGGTGCCTAAAGTTGAAGAACTTTAAGAAAAGCGAATTAGAGCGCCTTAGATTAAAGATTCTAGATGCAGTACGCTTTTCTAAACGATTTTGGATGACATATCGAGAAAATACTTTTGGAATTGCCTCTATTATAAATCTAGTTTATAAAAAATCATTTTTTGAAGTCTTATTCTTTACAAATAAAGATGTTCTTGAGAAGGGAGTCCCCTTATTAAAAATTTATACTCCTATTGAAGAGCAAATAGATTTTGATGAAATCTTAGTAGAACCTGATTTTGATGATGATGGACTTGTTAGTCCGGTGAAAATCATTGATCGAATGCGAAAGCTTATAAGAAGAGAGTTTCAGAAACACTTAGCAGTCTTGGATACGGAAATAGAACTCCTTGATGAAAAATATGAAAATTTCCCCATAGATAATATTCCTTATCATAGAGAAATAGGCATTTATTTCCCTGATTTTGTATTAAAGCTTAGTATAAATTTTGAAAAATTTCCAACTACTCCTTCCTTTTCTTTTTCAAAAACTCTTTCTAGAATTGTAAGTGAAAGGGAATTTAACGAATCTAATATTATCATAGACTGGGATGAACTAAACCCTCCTCATATATATGAGTTAGTAGAAAAATTAACTCAAATTGTAATTGATCGTCTGAAAGTAGAACCAATAAAAATTAATTCTCAACACCTAGTTGTTGATAATTTTTCAATAGGGGGTAATATAAAAGATATCTCATTTAAGATTCATAGAGGCAAATCAATAGGAATTGTTTATGATAAGGAATTATTCGAGAATGCTGAGCATAGGTTAACATTATTAAAACTTTTTGAAGCTATTTCAGGTGAACATCCTAATTTTTCAGGCAGAATTGATATTTTTGGTAGATATGTTCAATTATTACCCAAATCCGATATGGAGAGAATTTTTATCTTACCCCAAGCTTATGAGGTAAAAATAACTAAAATGAAGCTTAAAAAAGCAATTCAATATGGTATAAATATTAAGGATATCTTCAAAGAAAGAAAAATTTCTTTGGATAAAGTCTTAAAAAATGCAGGATTAACTTCTAAAATGGGAGATCTCGTGAGTGATTTTCTCATAGAGGCTCCACTTTTACAATTGACTCGCAAGAAAGAATTTATTAGAAATGCTTTAACAGCCACGGGCTTATGGAATAAAAGGAAAAAAAGATTTTCTCAATTAACTCCCCTAGAATTTTTATTATTTTCAATTGGAAGAGCTTTGCTTCAATCACCTACAATTATAATGTTTTCAATACCTTTTGGATTACTTAATAGAATAGATTTTGAGAAATTCAATAAATATATGAATCGCATAAAAGAGGTTTTCCATATAATACTAATTTTTCATGGTCCAGAAGGAATTGCTTCAAAATGTAATCAAATTCTAACTGTTTCTCAAAATTTATCTGAAATAGGAACCAATGATGATTATATCAATGCACTACCGTATTCGGGTGAATATGTTACAGTTGAGTTCAATAATGCAGATGAGAATCTAATTAATAAAATACAGGAATTCGAAGAGGTTATTAGAATAATAGAAGAAAGGAAAAATGAAAAATTTAAGATATACATAAAAGAAAATCCAGATAAATTAATAAAAAGTCTAACAGAATTGTTTGGTGCAAATCTTTTTAGCTTTAAAATTTCAAAGGCCTCTATAGGTGATTATTTAGAATATTTAGAAAAAATTATAAGGTAATTGTATGTTTAAAAGTCTATATATTATGGATGAAAATGGAATTGTCTTATATTCTAAAAATTTTATGAGAGAGAAATATGATGATAATATTTTAGTAGGATTTTTCGCATCAATTGCTAATTTTAGCAGGGAAGCATTAGGAAGTGTAATTAAAAACGTTGATTTAGGACAAAATAATAAGCTTATCTTACTTCCCATTTCAGAAGAAAATTTACTAGGAGCTGTAATTGTTAGTTCAAATGATAATAACCAGTTAATTTTAACTATTTTAAGAGATATTCTACAAGATTTTATAGATACATACGCTCCAGATTTCGATCTTGATAAAATTTATGAGGAGGAAATGGAAAAAATAATTCAAAATAATATGAAAGGGAAAATAATGCAATCACCAAAAATTAGATTTTTATTTGCTTGGTTAATTGCAGCACCATTATCGTATTTGCTAATTTTATTAAGCATTTTCGTAACGAATTTTCTTTATTCTGTCTTTCGTCTAAATCAATATTTAAATCCTGCCCAACTTTTAACTCGATTTATGCCATCCTTAATTTTATTATCAACTGTAAATATAGTCATATTATTTCTGCTTCCAAACTTAATCCTTGGGTATCTTTCTCCTAATTGGAAAATCGCTATAGTAAATTCTTTTATATATTTGGTGGTTACAATAACATTATATTTCTTTTCTATAGAACCTGATTTTGCATATATAATTGTTGGATATCTTCCCTTAGCGTTAATTTTTTCTTTGTTCTTCCTTTTCATCGGTATTCGCTATTCTTCAAAGAAATTCTTAAAAAAATAATTAAAATTGATCTAAATTATATCAATTTCAACTTATTTTTGTATAAAAAATTGAATAATGCGAATCATTAAATAAATCAATTTTTATTTATCTATTTAGCAAAAAAAGGGTTATTAATTAAGTTAAACATATCTTCTGAAAGAGAATAAGACTGTTGATAATATTTTGAGCAATAAAAACCATGAGTTGGAATTTAATGTAGGAAGTTATAAGTCAATTATTGATTCAATGGGTGACGCTATACATGTTATTGATAAACATTTAAGACTTATTCTCATTAATCCAGCAATAATCAGATGGCTTAAGATTTTAGGTTTGGAAACCAACGTTTTAGGTAAAAAAATAAATGAAGCTTTTCCCTTTTTACCTGAAAAAGTCCTTGATGAATACAAGCAAGTATTAGATTCTGGAAAGACACTTATTACAGACGAGGAGACTTTTATTAAGGGAACTTTTTATTTCACTGAATCTCGAAAGATACCAATAATTAGTAAGGGAAAAGTAAATCAAATAGTAACAATAGTCCGTGATTTTAGTGAAAAGAAAGTCTCTGAACAAAAATTAAAAGCTTCAGAAAAAAAATTTCGTCATCTTTTTGATACATCTCCTTACGGTATAGTGTTATTAGATCTTAAAGGTAAAATAATTGATTGTAACACATCTACAAATAGATTTTTATCAGATCATACCATTGATGATTTAATTGGTAGAAATTTTAAAGAAATTTGGTTCATTCAAGAAAAAAACAAAAATTTAATCCCTCTTTTCGAAAATATAATTGAAAGAGTAATCAACGGTGAAAAAATTAAGAATTTGGAATTTTCTATAAATAGATCAATTGGAGGGATAATTTGGGTAAATAGCAGTGTATCATTGACAAAAGTAGGAGATGAATCATTGATACAATTCATATTAGAGGATATTTCAGATAAGAAGGATGCTGCAACCGAGTTAAAAGAATCAGAAAAAAGATATCGGGAAGCTTATAATCGTTCTAATTTTTACAAAGATCTTTTCGCTCATGATATCAATAATATTTTTCAAAATATTCAGTCATCCACTGAATTACTTTCTTTATTATTAGATGAGATGAATATAACAAAAGGAAATAATTTTATTGATATTATTAAAGATCAAATTATTAGAGGCTCGAATTTAATTTCAAATGTTAGGAAACTTTCAGAAATTGAAGAAATTGAATCTCCATTAAAAAAAGTTGAATTATTTGGAGTTCTTAAGGAAGTTAAGAATTATATCATTAAATCCTTTCAAAATAAAAATATAAATCTTGAAATTCTCTCTGATGAGGAACAAATATTCATTAACGCAAATGAGCTATTACCAGATGTATTTGAAAATATTTTAATCAATGCTATAAGGTATAACCAAAATTCTTTAATAGAATTAATAATAACGGTATCTAAAGATATTGTTAATGGAAAGAATTTCATTCGAATGGAGTTTATCGATAACGGTATCGGTATTCCAAATGAAATGAAAGAAAAAGTTTTTCAGAGAGGTTATAATCACAAGGGTATTATTAAGGGTTTGGGATTGGGATTAACACTTGTAAAAAAAGTAATTGGAATTTACAATGGACAAATCTGGGCTGAAGATAAAGTTTATGGCGATTATACTCAAGGAACTAAATTTATAATATTAATTCCAGAGGTGGAGTAATTTAATTTCAATTTTGATTGTAGAAGATGACATTTATCTGCAAAAATTATATGAAATAATGTTAAAAACCCAAGGATTTAAGATAATTGGCAAAGCAGGGAATGGTTTTGAAGCAATTAAAATTTTTAAGTCTCTCCTTAATAAACCTGATATAGTTTTAATGGATCATAGAATGCCCATTAAAAATGGAATCGATACGACCCTCGAGATTACTAGATTAAATTCTAATACTAAAATCATATTTATAAGTGCAGATAATTCCGTGAAAAAACAGGCGCTCTCAATTGGAGCAAATAGTTTTATTGAAAAACCGTTCAGTATTAATAAATTAAGTAATGAAATTAAGAAAGTGATTGAAAACTCTAAAGCTGTAAATAATTAAGCAAAAGTAATGTGATTATTCTATTTTGAAAATTCTTTTATAAATTCTTTTATCTTTATAAAAAATCATCATTTCAAGTATAAGAAAAAACCTTCTTTATTTTGAATATCTCCATAACAAATTTAAAATTCAGTATTTAATTTTCTAAAATAATTTATTTAATTTGAAAAATCAAAAAATATGAAGATTGGTTAAAAGGTTAAGGTTTATGAGCTATAAATTACCAGATGAAAAAGATTTAGAAGCTATGATTGGTATTGTGGGAAAAGATTATGCTACCAATAACAAGGCTATTACAGCATCATATCTTTCCAAATCTGTAATGGGTTTAGAATCACAAATTCCTGATATCGTCATACGCCCAAAATACGTAGAAGAGATTCGTAAAATACTACTTTATTGCTCTGCAGAAAAAATTGCAGTCTCACCGATTTCAGCCGGACTATCTGGCGGTTTTGCATGTCCAACTATTAAACCTGCTGGAGTTTTGCTTGATTTAGGAAGAATGAATAGAATTATCGAAGTCGATACAGAGAATCGATATGTCGTAGTCGAACCAGGAGTCACAATTGGAGAGTTGTGGGCTTACATGCACAAAAATTATCCAGAATGGGCGCCTCCCGTACCAGATGGTGCTCCACCAGCTTCTACCGTAATGGGTGATGCTATCGATCGAGGGTTTTCCCTTTACACTAGCTCCGTTGGTCCACAAGGTGATAATTTTATGTGCGGTGAGATAGTGTTTCCAAATGGAGATATTGTGCGAACCGGCTCTTGGGCTCTTCCATTTGCAAAACCATTCTATAAATATGGACTAGGTCCAGATATCTGGTCCTTTTTAATGGGCTCACAAGGAGCTCTAGGCGTAATGACTAAAGTTGCAGTTAAAATATATCCACATCCAAAATTTAAGACTGTGGTTGTATGGGGCATGTCCAATCCTGAGGATATGCAGAACCTAACACTTGAAATTGGAAAACAAGAATTTGGAATTGCACACAACACCGTTATGGTTCAAGGGGGGAATTATCCTCTTGTTATGGCACGATGGCCAAAAGATAAGGTACCACATGATTATGAATTCTATAAAGAAATGGGAATTCCACAATGGTGGATGAATTGGGAGTGTTGGGCACAAACTCAAGAAGAGTTAGATTATGTGGTTAATAGAATCAATAAAATAGCTGAAGATTTTAAGAAAAATAGAGCTAAAGACCCTGATGGCATAAAACCTCAGGAACTACATCCCAAACAAATCGCAAGCAGATTGAAGAAACCCAATAAGATTGCGGTTCCTTATTCATTCTGGGAGGCAGGATTTTTATTCATTACATTCTATACCCCATGGAACGAATGCGCCCATTTTGCTGAAATGTACTGTAAAGCTATGGAGAATCGAGGATTTCCACCAGTAATGTGGATTGCTAGTATTGAGCGTTGCAGGCAAGCAATTTGTATGCCAATTATTTGTTTCGATAGCACAAAACAATCAGATTTCGAAAAAGTTCAAGAGATGAATAGAGAAACAACAGAATACGCGCTTAAGCAAGGGTGGTTGAATTATCGTCCAGACCCATACATCCACGCACCGCTCACTTATTCTCAAGCAGGAATGTATTGGAAGTATTTGAGGATGATGAAGAAAATGTTTGATCCTAATCAAATTATGCATCCCGGAAGACTTGCTCTTCCATAATTAAGTAAGGAGGTTAAAAAAAATGGCTAAAACTGGAATGGAAAGATTAATAGAATTAAAAAAGGAAATATATAAGTGTATCCACTGTAAAGCGTGTAGGTTTGCTTATTCGGGAGAGCCTAGTAGAGAAGGGATAGGGGAATATAAAGGTAAACAGGGTACAGTTCTTTATGAAGGAATGGTTGACGCATGTCCAGCTGGAATAGAATACGGTTGGGAAGCGTTTTGGAATGCCGGTAAAATTTGGATTGCTCGTTCAATTTTAAGCGGAGATTTAGATTTTTCTGATGAAGTAAGGGATGTTTTAATGCCTTGTATTACTTGTGGACAATGCAGTGCTCAATGTGAAAATAAAATTCCAACTGTTGATATTATCGAATCATTAAGAGCAGCATGTAATGAAGCGGGTATTCCAATGATTGAAAAGCATGCTTTAGTAGATAGGCTTGTAAAGGAACTCAATAATCCTTACGGTGGAAAAGCTGCAGAACGTTTTAAATGGGCAATAGATGCAGGATTAGAGAAATTTATTGATAATAAAGATGCAAAAATTGGATACTATGTAGGATGTACTGCATCATACCGTCAAGTAGAAGTCGCAATAGCAACTGCGAAACTTTTTGAAATGTTGGGCATCAATTTTACATTAGTTGGAGATGAAGTATGCTGTGGAAGTCCATTTTTCAGAATTGGCGCTGTTGATACTGCACAAGAATTAATGAATAAAAACCTTGAATCGTTTAAAGATTTAGAAATGGTTTATTTCAGTTGTGCCGGTTGTTATAGGACTATCACTTTAGATTATCCAAAATGGATGCCTGAGGGTTCCAAACTAACTTTCAAAACACAACACGCATTTGAATTAGTCACTCGATTAATCCAACAAGAAAAAATCAAATTCAAGCCAAATAAAGAGTTAAAAGGAAAGATAGTTACCTATCACGACCCGTGCCATACTGGTCGTCATTTCGGAGTTGATTTTGAGCAGGAACTTATCAAACAAAGCAAGAATTTAATGTTCGATATGAGAAAAATCCAAGAGAAAATTGATGAATGGTTTGAAATTCCAAGAATTATTCTTAGAAAGCTTGAAGAGGATGTTGGAATCGAATTTAGAGAAATGTATCGTATAAAACTGAATAGTATGTGCTGTGGGGCAGGAGGTGGGGTCCGTGCAGGATATCCTGATTTCTCAATACGTACTGCTAGTTTAAGATGTGATGAGGCAAATGCAGTAGGAGCAGATATTTTGACAACTGAGTGTCCATTTTGCTGGAGAAATCTAACGGACGCTAATGAGCTATATAATCATGGCATGAAAGTTATGGGGGTTTTACAAATGATTACTGAATATAAATTATTGGATATTTTAGAGAATCCAACTGAAAAAGATTTCTTGACCCCCTCTATAAGGGAACTTAAAGAAGCTCCTAATAAGAAGAAATAAAGTTATTATTTACTATTATACTTTTTTTTGTTTTGTTTTTGTTATTTTCATGATTATCTAATTATTTAAAACTAAATCCTATGTAAAAGATTGATAATATATAGGCTCTTAATGATTATTATCAATAATTTATTGAGTTGGTTAAATGAAACTAAATTCTAAAAAGTTACAACTTGTTCTTTTAGGAACAGGAAATCCCAATCCTGATCCAATGCGATTTGGTCCATCAGTAGCCGTAATTGTAAAGGATATCGCATATTTAGTAGATTTTGGAGCAGGGATCACTCGCCGTACTTATGAAGCTTTTTCTAATTTGGGTATAAAAGCCCTTGAAACTTCTGGATTAAATAAAGGATTTTTAACACATTTACATTCCGATCATACATTGGGATACCCAGATCTTATAATAACGCCATGGATTATGGGGCGATCTACTCCACTTGAAATTTATGGCCCTCAAGGAACCCAAAATATGACAGATCACCTTCTTAAAGCATATAATTATGATATAAAAGAAAGAGTAGAAGGATTAGAACCTGCAAATCATAGTGGATATCAAGTTAGAGTTAACGAAATAAGACCTGGAATTATCTATGAAGATGATAACATAATTGTAGAAGCATTTCCTGTTAATCATGGTAGTTTAACCTCGCTTGGCTTTAAATTCATTACATCAGACAAAACAATTATAATTTCTGGCGACACTGCTCCTTTTGACGATTGTGTTGACTATTATAGGGGATGTGATATTCTGGTTCATGAAGTTTATTCTTCAAAAATGTTTGAAAATTTACCTGCTGAATGGAGAACATATCATTCTAATGTACATACGTCCTCTTATGAACTTAGTGAGATAGCTTCTAAAGTAAAACCTGGTTTATTAATTCTTTATCACCAACTTTTTTGGGGTGCGAGTGAAATGGATCTTTTAGCTGAAATTAAGAAAAAGTATGATGGAAAGGTTGTTTCTGGAAATGATCTACAAATATTTTAATGTGAAACTTTTTTTAAGTTTCTCTTTTAAAAATTAAGGCTAATTTATTTAAATTTAGATTTACAAATCCATATAGGTTTAAATTATCTTAATTTACACGGTTCTTAATGGGAAATAACTTGAGCGAAGAACAAATCAAAATTAGGAGTAAAACAGCTATTGAGTGTCATTATTTACCTATTGAAGAAAGACTCAATTCTTTTAAGGAAGTTAACCTTGGATACCTTGATTTCGATGAGGTAATTAAAGAATGTGAACGATGTTACCAATGTTTTAAAAAAAGTGATCCAGAAGTAAAACCCCCACCTTGTATGAAATATTGTCCTACTCACTGTAATTCTAGGGATGTGATCAAAAATGTTTTAGATGGTAATATTGAGGAAGCACTGAGAATTATTTATACACATTATCCATTCCCTAGATCAGTCGAGAGAGTTTGCCCAGGATATTGTCAGCTTTATTGTACTGCCGGAAAGAAAGGAGATCCTATTCAAATTCCAACTATAAAACGTTTTATAGTTGATCATTATAGACCACTTGAAGAATATTTTGAATGTGAAGCTGATACGGGGAAAAAAGTAGCAATAATAGGTTCTGGACCTCTTGGCTTAACTGCAGCATATTTTTTACAGAAATATGGATTTAATGTCTCTATTTTTGAAAAGCTAAATATTTTAGGAGGAATGATGGCATCAGAGATTCCTGAGTTTCGATTGCCTAAGGAAATCTTAAATAAAGAAATTGAGAATATAAAAAAGTTGAGGATTGAATTCATTACTAACAAAGGTATTAATGAGAATTTTACTATTAAAAATTTGTTTGACTCTGGTTTTGACGCGGTTATTGTAGGAATTGGAACTCATAAGGGAAGGTGGACTAATCTTCCAGGTGAAGAATCACAGATTATCTTGCAAGCTATCGATTTCTTAAAAAGCTTCAATTTAAAGAAAAAAATACCGAATTTAGAAAAGAAAAAGGTTGTTGTAATAGGAGGTGGAAGCACTGCTACCGATGCAGCACGAGTTTCAAAAAGACTGGGAGCAATTATATCTATATTATATCGAAGAGAGAGAGAGCAGATGCCCGCAGGTATAATTGAAATTAAGGATACGGAAGATGAGGATATATCGATTAAATATTTAACAAATCCGGTTGAATTTATTTGCACTGAAAATGATTTTCAAATTACCGTTTGCCAAAAAGTAAAACTAGGGGAATTGGATTCAAGTGGAAGGCCTAAACCAATCCCAATTGAAGAGTCAGAATTTAAAGTAAAAGCAGATTACATTATTGAAGCAATTGGCCAAGAACCTGATTTATTTGGATTTGACAGATCTGAGTTTAAAATTACTAAATGGAATACTTTTGAAGTTGATGACAAATTCTTCACCTCTGTTCCTAAAGTGCTTGCAGGGGGTGATTGCGTTACTGGATCAAAAAGCGTAGTTGAAGCAGTAGCACAAGGAAAAATAATTGCTGAACAAATTCGAGATTTTTTATTATGAGAGCAAGTTATCGTTTATATATATTCTTTTATTCATTATAAAGTATTAAATAAGATTATATATTTTGAACGCACGTAGCGCACCTATCGTGGCATTAACTGAAAATTCTTCTCCCTCCCCTTTTTCAGGTTGCCAGCTCCCATCTTTTCTCTGTTTTTGTTTTAGATCAGTAAGGCAACGATCAACTAAGGGGTGTTCGCTAGATAGACCTGCATCTTTTAGACACCGTAATAACCATGCAAAGTAAGAGCCCTCCAAATTGGGAGAATAATTGGATTCGACAACAGAAATAGCTTTTTGAAATGAATCTGGTTCAGGACCAGGATAAAATGCTAACATAGGGAGAGCAATCCAAGTGGCTCTTAAATATCCGGTTAATCTTCCACTTTCATCACAATTAGCCATTAAAAAGTCTGTTGGACAATAAGTCCCCTCAGCTTCAGCATATCCAAAGCGAATTAGGACATGAGCGCAATAAGCTGTTAGCCAAACTCGCGTTTCGATTCGCCCTGGTATCATCCATTCAGGTGGATTAAATTTTCGGACTTCATTAATTTCATCCCAACCACCATCTTTTCGTTGCCTATCTAATAAAAATCTGCATGCAGGATCTACAATAGATCCGCGATATAATTTTAAATCATCAAACCAAAACAAAATATATATTGTATCACAGATATTACTAATTTCTTTTATCCAATAGCAGAAACCACCATCAGACTTCTGAAAAGTAGCCAATTGTCTAAGAACTTCTTTTTGAACTGGTTTCTCCCAAAGAATCGCATCTAAACGCGCCTTTTCAATTTCATTTCCCTTAGAATGGACAAATTTAATAGCTTTTTTAATATCCATTTTTTGTGTTTAAATTTCTTAATCCATTAATATATTAGATTTCTAAGGTATTATTAATCTCAAATTGTTCAATTAATAATTGGACGATATTGAGAAAAATAGCCAATATTTAAATTGATAGTTTTTCTAGTGTTCTGTTAAGGTATAATTTAAATAATAATTGTTAAATATTATTAAAAAAGGAATTCAATTTTGTGAAGATTTATGAAAAGGAAAAAAGCAATTGCGATTATTGCTGCTTTAGTTATTGTTGCGGGAGTAACTACTACATTATTGCTGTTATTTCTACTTCCCGGTCCAGGAGCATATATAGGTCAAAGGAAAGCCTTAATCTGTTGTAGTGCTAATGACTTTTTTGGTTCAGAACCCGAGGAACCATTTAATGGTGGGCATGATTCTAATCTTGAAACTATCGTGAAGGGAACAGGGAATTGGACCTATAGTAACACATTAAATAGTTATGGCGAATATGATTTTATCAATAAAACTTTATCTATTTTAAGCATTGTTCCTGGTCCAACAATCGGCAATTATTCACTTAATTTTTCGGATCATTATTCATTATACAATTATGCTTTTTATAATATCACAGCGGATATATTTATACGGAATCTGGCCTTACATCCAATAGGTAGTAAAGGCGTTCAAATTGGTCTAATATGGTTAGATTCAGGTCATAATATAGTTAGGGAAGATTGGTCCACTAACGTAAGTTCTCAATTTAATGAGTGGTTTACTTTAAATATTACTGGTGTTTGCAATAATGAAACTGGAAATGATATTACTGATTTGACATTGGTACTAAAAGTGAATGTGAGTAGCTTCATTCCATTAGTTGATACTGTATATTTTGATAACATCAAGATATATAAATGGGTTTTAGTAGATTTAAACAATCCTACTAATCCTGGTACTCCTCCGCCGCCTCCAGGTATAAATTCAGATGGATTTCCTGCTCAAGCGCTACAAGTTTATTGGATATTGAAAAATCATGGCTATACAGATGAAAATATCTTCTTGATGTTATATTATAAAGATGATGCTGATGGAATCATTGATATAAGTTCACGTGATAAATATGCTAATGATTTAATTCATGATGGACAACCCGCGGTAATCGATGTAGCGAATGATAGTGTTACAGCAACCAGATTCAAGCAAGAATTAAATGTTTCTTATACAGGTTCTTTTGCTTCAAAAATCCATCCAGAAGATTATTTGATAATTTTCATGTGTGATCATGGCTCAAATAAAGTACTCCCAGATGGAAATGCTACATTCCACTTCGAAGCAGACAATAGTTGGATAACTGAATTTGAATTTTATGATTTAGTGAAAGTGATAGAATGTCAAAGAACGATGATAAATGTTGATTGTTGTTTTAGCGGTAATTTTTTAAATGCGGATGCTAATATTGGGCAGAGCTGGTATGATATTGATAATTGTATCATGGTTAGTGCTTCTTCGAATTTACTTGCTTGGTATTATATAAATAATATGAATCCTGATGGATTTGCTGGTTCATGGTTCTTTCATATGTTTTGGGATGCTTTAAACCGTACAGATACTATCGATGGTGCTTTTAATCATGCTTTCTACTGGCCTCCAGCCGCTCGTGGAATGCCATTATTTATGATTCAGAAGCCAATGATGTATGATAATATGGGGATTAACACCACACTAAGCTTCATTAGCGATCCCCCATTGTAACTTTATTTTAAATTTTATTTTTTTGATCTTTTATACACTCTTTTATCTTTTTTAAACATTTTTTGCTATAAATTAGTTCTATCAATAACAAAAAATAAATGTAAAAATTATCATTATAATTAAAGAGATTTATGGGGTTTTTTATTTGTCAAAGGTAGAAAAGAAGACTGCGTACCCGTACATTACTGAATTCAAAAGAGAACCTTTTGAATCGTTTGTACTATTGGATAGAAAAAGAATCGGGAGTTTTCATTTAAGTCATTATAATAAAATAATAAATCTTTACCAATCAAAAGTTAAAACGCTAAGTAAAGAGCCTAGTTTAGACCTAGAGAATTTATATTGGTTTCTCTTATTAGGGAAATATCTAAAAGAAGATCTCACCCTTCAAAAGCATGAATTTTATTATTTTATAGAAGCATGTGAAGTAGATATTTTAGAAAAGGACCAGATAGGATTTAAATTAAAACCTCAATCTAAAGCCGTACCTGATATTTGGTCTTTATATTATGCTCTATCTAGTTTACATATATTAGGATTACTGGAAGAATATCTTCTCTCAAAAGGAAGTAATGATCTTGTAAGAAAAGTTAAAAATTTTATATATGAACATAAAAAAGGTGAAATCTTTCTCCATTGTCTCGATAAACAATGCGAAATTCATAACAAACCATTTTCTTCTAAAACCTTTTATTATATTCTTGAAATTCTCACACTTCTCGGTTCAGATGTTAGATTATTTAAAGAACAATTCCGTGCTTATTTAATTAGCAGAAAGAAAATTCCTTCAATGCTCTTCAAATGCTTATCTCTTAAATATTTAAATATGGATTTAGAGGTAAAAGAAAAAGAACTTCAATTTTTCCATCAATTTCAAAAATATGATGGTGGATTTAGCTTCTCTAATGGAGAAGGAAATATAGATGATACTTTTTGGATAATTTATACTTTTAATCATTTTCCATGGCTAATGGATTATAATCCTGCCAGAATCTATTCCTTCATCAATAAAAATATTCAATCACTTTTTGAAAATAGTAATGAAGAAGCTTCACTTTTATCTCTTAATTTGTCTAAGTCCACAATACTTTTATCTTTTATATGGAAAAAGTTTATTGGACAGATTGAAAGATTGATTTTTAAACAATTAGAAAAAGATGGATTCGTAGATGTAAAACATATAAAAACTGCTTTTGGAATAACGCATGGAACTGAAGAGATCATCCTATATACAAATTTAAGTTATAATTTCAGGCTAAAAATCATAAATAACACATTAGAATTTAATGACTTTCTTAAAACACTCAATAATGGATTAAAAGTTATTGCGAATGAAATAAGTAATCAGCTAAAGGAAAATAGCATAATATGTCTTTCTGATATTCTAAAGCGGTATAAATCGTCTTCGCATTTTGAATCATTGAAAATGAAAGAGGATATTATTCCTCTAATTAATGATATGGTGGAAAGGAATTTTTTCAAGGGAAATATTCGAACTAAATCAAAATTCTTAGGCAGATCAAAATATTACTTCTACTTGGATTTTCTTTTAGATGATGTTATAATTTCTGATATGGAAATAAACACAGAGAAATTATTTGAAGAAAAAGAAAAATTAGGTGATATTAAAAATGATATCTATAATATGACTTTAATTTTAAAAAATACTTCCACACAGATTAAAGAAGAAATTGAATCGTATTTAATTTTAGATGAAATCGACTATGCAAAGGAACGATTGAAATTTATTTTAAGAAATGCATTATTAGAAGCTGATTTTCTAAATGAAAATATTGAAAATTCGTTTAGTCAAGATATGAAGTATATCAACATTCAAGCAGTATTAGCAACTGAAATTAATCAATGGAAAAAAGCATACTCTATAATGCAGAAGAAGTTAAATGAAGTTGAGAAATATTTAAAAGAAAAAATTTCCGAAAAAGAAGAAATAAAGAAATTTAAATTGGTATTAGATGAATTAGAAAATAGAATTTTTGAAATTGGGGAATTTGTTAAAAAAGAATTAGATTCATTCAGAAAATTTTTTAGAGAGAAGCTTGAATCTGGATTTATTAAAGAAAATTACAATTTAATAATTGGTGAATTTAATAAAATCTCGAATTATGTAGAAAAATATGATCATACGATTTATAAAATATCACAACAAATTACAATAAAAGAAGAGAAAGTTTTTAAGAAACATAAGAGGATTATCGATAATTGGGTTTATTTAAAAGAAGAATTCGAGTCGATCTTCAATTTTTATGATGAGGGATTTAAATTTTTCGAGCAAACAAGCGAAAAAGTTGATGGAATTAATAACGAAATTGAAAAAGAAATAGCCTATATAAAACAAAAATCGGATGAAAAAATTTATCAGAATCAATTCAAAGAAGCTTTTGAGATTATTAAAAAGGATTCTGAAATATTATTAAACCAAAAAATAAAGGAAATCAAGAATTTAAGAATAGTTGTATCAAATCAAATTAAAAATAATCAAAAACTCTTCCTTCTTTTTCAATATTTACAAGAAAAATTGGATGCAATAGAAGAAACAATTATTAATTTGATAGCAGAACAAGTTCAATCGCTGCAGGATGATGTATTGGAAGAGAGAAATAAAGCTCAAATTGAAGATTTTGATAGTTTTATATCAGAACAAATTCAAAGATTCAAAATTAGATTAAAATTTTATAAAACTAAATTAGGTGAAGCAAAAAATATAAAAATCAAGGATGTAATCGATGGATTTGACCGAGTACTCATAGATTTAGATGATAAGTATAAGATCTTTTTGAAAAAATTAAATAATTTAAAAACTATAATCCAAAATTTTGATCAAAATTCTATTAGAATTATCCAATGGGAAAATTTTTATGATTTTCTAACAACTGAGATTAATAATTTAAAAGAGAATTATGTTAATCAAATTATCATTACCGAAATTGAAAGATGGACTAAAGAGAAAAAAACTAATAAAGTAGATCTAACAGAGCTTGCAAATAAATTAAATTTAAAGTGTAAAGCAGTAATACCTCTCATTAAAGAAATGATAGAATTTTCTAAAATTGAAGGAGATTTAAATGAAGAAATGAAATCAATGCTAGTTCATAATGATGATTATTATAAGAACAAGGAATTAAACACTTATATTGATACAAAGCTTTTAAAACTACACCAAGAAAAAATTGGCAAGATTTTAGCACTCTATGATTCTGGAGTTAGAAATAAAAAATTAACAGTTAATATATTAGAACTGGAGAATAGATTAAAAGAATATTCAGATTTAGAGAACAGAATAAGAATCCAATATGAAGATAAAGTAAACCAACTTCAAATTAATGAAGATAGGGAAGAAAATCTTAATACGAAAAAAGAATTAGAAAATATAATAACAAATGGAAAGCTGGCAATTCAAAAAATAATAGCTAATTTAAATTTCTTTAATGACTTTCAAAATTTTATTTCAGAACAATTTAATTTATTAAACTTAGATTTTGTAAATAATTTTTTTAAAACTTTTGAAAATGTCGAACATTTTGGTTCCTATACGAAAGCGATTGAAAATTTTGAATCTAAAAAAAATAAATTTGATGTTAGGGTAAAACTTACTGAGGAAAAGATTAATGAAAAACTAAAAGTGTTATTAACTAAAAATTCTAGTTTCAAACGGCTAGAAACGGAAATAAGGGAATTTTATGTTCTAAAAAAGAATGAATTTAAAGCTTTTTACAAAACTAAATTGGATAAAGTTTCTGAAGATATTAGTATATTGAAGGATGAGACTTATCGAACCGAATTATTAGACAGAATAAATAAAATAAAAATACGTTTAAGCCAATTATTAGGAACGCTTCAAACAAGAGTTGAAGATTACATAGAGTATAAAGAATTTAAAAGAGCTCATGTGAAAGTACAAAAAAGGGAAAAGAAAATTGAATTAGAAATTAAAAATGTATTAAAAAGCGTAAAAAACTTAGTTAAGGAATATGAAAGAAAGTCAAGGAATTTTGAAAGTAAGAATAAATATTTACTAGAAGATTTTGAACAGTTTATTAAAGGTTTTAATGATTTAATGAATGAAAAAGTTAAATCTTTAGATGAGATGATAATTAAATCATATGTTTCAATGGCAATTAAAGCTGTAGCAGACCAATATTTAACAATAAGCTTTTTACAGAACGAGTTAAAAATAAAGAAACAGAAAATTCAAGAGCATTTAATTTCTTTAATTAGTTCAGGGAAATTATCTGGAAAATATGATCCTCGCATTGGATTGTATTATGAAAATCCAAATTTATTAAATAAATTAGATGAATCAGAATTAGAGGTCATGAAAAAAATGAATTTTCGATTTTATATGTTCTGGAAACGTTTAAGGAGCTTTGCGAGCCAAAATTATAGTATTTTTGCATTCCTTGCAGCAATTTTGTCAATTACAATCTCATTATCCACTTTTACCGGACCAGCTATATATGCCGTATTAATTGTTTTAGTAATAGGACTTGCTTTATATCTATTAATTAAGCGAAAAAAGCAAGAAAAAATCTGATTTTTATTCTTATTCATAATCATTAATTAATTGGACCTTTTCAGCTCGTTTACTGATATAACCTAAATAACATGCTTGATTAAAATGGATATAAAATTTATCATCATACATCTCTTCTGTACGGGCAAGATCCTGAAATTTTGTAAAGTTAAGTATACCATTTTGTCCATAAGTTTTTATTATATTTATAAGAGTTCTGATATTCTTATTTAAACGTGGGTTTTTTTTCTTAAATTGATTAGTTTTGCTTCCTTTTATTTTTAAAAGGGATTTTTTTAATTTATCTTTATCTAACTTGATCAAATCATTGATATGTATTATTCCATGTTTTTTAAATTCTTGATATTCATCACTTTTAGCAAAATTATCAATTTCTGTAATTATATCTTCAAGCGAATGATCAACAAGAACATCTTTTTCCCTCTCTCTACGTTCTTTAAAATTTTTGATAAAATCTAAGTTATCACCATAATTTAAAACTTTTTGAAAATCAATTTCACGCCTCTTGAGATTTTTGCATAATACCAGATTTCTGGGTTGTGAAAGAATATAATTCATTGTCCTTTCCTTTCGAGCGGCAACTTGATGAAAAGGCACATCTATAGTACCTTTAGTAAGGAGAATGTAACATCTACCTGGAGAACTTCTTCCAGTTCTTCCTCTTCTTTGAATTAAACGAATTTCTGATGGAACGGGTTCATAGAAAATTATAGCATCTACATTTGGAATATCAAGACCTTCCTCTGCTACACTGGTTGCGATTAATATATTGACTTCTCCTGATCTAAATTTATCAAGAATATCTAATTGCTTATTTTGAGAAAATCCAAAATCATTAAATTTAGATGCTTGACCAATAAATTTCTCTACTTTTAATTGTGTTTTAAATTGATTTTCAATTTTATTTTTTAGATACTCTGCCATTTCGCGAAATTGGGTGAAAATCAAGATTTTATGATTGTTGTATTCTTGAAATTCCTCTTGAATTATCGATAATATTTTTTCTACTTTAGGATGAGACAATTGCTCATCTGAAGCATTTCCTAACAGATTTTCTATGAATTTATAGTGATCTGAATTTATAATTCTTTTTGCTGATAATATATCCTCATCTGATTTTAAATTTAATCTTTCTAAGAACGATTTAAATAATGAATAATTTTGGGTTTCTAGCAAATCTTTAGCATGAAGAAGGCTAATACAACTAGAACAATAAGAATAAATGGTTTGAATATTAAGTGCTTCTTCTCTAATTATATCAATGACCTTAGGAGCTTGATAGTATAATAACCTGATATAATCTTCCTCTGATAAGTCAGGTTCATACCCATTTTCATATCTTAATGAAAAAGTTAAATCTCGAGCAATTCCTAAAAACTCTACTTTTGAATAATATTTTTTATTGGGAGGAATTAATTTCCAATTGATAAATAGGCGTAAATATCTCTCAAATAGGTTATACCAAATCGCACTAATTTCCAAAACTTTAATTGGAACATTTACAAATTCTAAAAAAGTGTTGATATCATATATATATTTTTTTACATCCCTATCAGCATAGGATTTGAAGATAACATTCTCAATAAACAGATTATCACATAATTGTTGGATACATGAATAATCTTTACCTGGAGATGCAGTTAAAGCCAATATTAATGGATCTGAACATGTATTTATATACTCATTTGAAATGAAATTATATGCATAATTGCCTTTAGTTCGATGTCCTTCATCGAAAATCAGTAAAGAAATATGTTTAAGATTATATCTACCTCTTTCAATATCGTTTTTAATTACTTGAGGAGTAGATATTATCACTTTTGACTCATTAAATAGAGAAATTCTTTTTTTTGGCTGAATTTTTCCTGTAAACGCAGTAATTTTTTCTTTCTCAATCTCCAGAAATTTTTGGCATGACGATTTATGTTGTGAAACTAATGGTCTAGTAGGAGCTAAAATTATTACTTTTGACATTGGATATTTTTCTAAAGATTTTGCGAGGAGTAAGACGCCAATAATTGTCTTTCCTAAACCAGTTGGTAAAATAACCAGAGTATTTTTATTTTTACATTGTTTTATAATATTTTCTTGATAATGTCGATGAAGTACTTTATCTTTTTTTAAGAAAGGTCCATTAAAATACTCCAGTTTTTGATTTTGCATGTTAAGAATAACTTTACATAATTCTATTTAAAAGAAACAACTCTAAAAGATTTTTATAAAATAGGGTAGAGCATTACCACTTAACATAATTTTTAAGAAAAATGGCAGAAACCAATTCTATATTTTAGAAAATTAATAGCTTCTTAGAATTTGATAATTCAAAGAAAAAAAAGGGTGAAGATTTACTATTTTGCTTCTTCTTGGGATCTTATCTTTTCTAAATATGCTTTTTCTTTTTCTTGATGTATTTTATGTAGTTCTTCTTTTTTCTTGCTCCATTCTGGACCACTTAGAGGGAAAAATTTAATACATAATGCGCTAAGTAAAATGAAAATCGCTGGGACGATTGTAAAAGCAACCATAACGCCTAAAGGTCTATTCAAGAATCTATTCTCAAAAAGGCTTATAACTGAGAGTAAAATCCATGGTCCTAATGAATTCGTGGGTTTAGTTAATAAGGCATTCATTCCAGCGTAAGTGGTCTCCCTTCGTTTACCTGTTAAGATTTCATCTTTATCAATCACATCTGCCAT